>JBNKEN010000214.1:0-2475 GCA_050288805.1 Pseudoalteromonas sp. | reverse complement strand
CGCCCTGAAAACGCGGGTCTTCCGGACGTTCGTGGCCGTTGATGAAGGCGGCTACGTCCCAAGCCTGCTGATCCGTCAGGCTGTTCGGCTTGCCAAGCGGCATATTGGCCTTGATGAAGCCTGCTGCGGTATTGATCCTGTGCATACCGGCGCCCCAGTTAAACGAATTGTCACCCCAAAGCGGTGGAAAAACGGTTTTGTCGCCGGACTTCTGTCCCTGCCCGTCCGTACCGTGACAGGTCGCACAGTGGGCCGCATACACTTCGCCGCCGCGCTGAATATCCGGCGCCAGTTCAGGTTTGGCCAGCTTGGGATAGGCACGACCCGGCAGGGCGATGCCCACCGGCGCACCGGTAGACAACCAGTGACTGTAGGTTACCAGCGCCGTCAATTCCTTGCTGCCTGCGGCAGGCGGGGTGCCATTCATGCTGTAGGTAAAACACCCCTGAATGCGTTCTTCATAGGTATTCACGTGATCGTTTTTCTTACGGTATGCCGGATACTGGGTATAGGCCCCCCACAAAGGAGCCGAGTCGGCCAGCCGGCCGTTATTCAAGTGGCAGTTGACGCAATTAAGTTCGTTGCCCACATAACTGCCCTTCAGCTGTTGCGTATCGACAAACAGCGAACGGCCGTAACGCACCATCTCACCGTACTGGTTGTCGGGAATCGCCGACTCAGAAGGCGGTACAAAGGTGCTCTTGCCGGCGGGTGCGGCAGGCAACTCGGCCTGGTAATCTTTTTCCTTGCTTTCAACGGCCTGAACCGATGCCGCACAACAGCCACTGGCCAACAGCAGGGCCTTAATATATTGGGTCATTTTCATAATTTATTCCCTACTTGGCGCTAACAGGTAAGCTCGACAGATAGGCGCTGACGGCCTTGATCTGCTCGTCATTAAGGCGCAGGGCCACGGTTTTCATCAGCGCATCGGGATCGTTGTTACGCAGACCTTGACGCCAGGCCGTCAACTGGCCACTGATATAACCCGCCGACTGGCCCGCCAGCGCAGGGAAATTATCGCCGACGCCAAGACCGTTCGGACCGTGACAGGAAAAACAGGCCGGGATGGTGTTGTCCCAGTCGCCGTCAACGGCAAGGACGCGTCCGGCTTCCAACAAGGCCATATCGGTGACGGCGGGAACCGGGCTTTTCGGCGGATTCAAACGCGAGAAATAATCGGCCACCGCGTCCTTATCGGCGTCGGAGAGCACTGCCGCCATCCCCGCCATGATCGGGTTTTGTCGGCTTCCGTCGGTGAACGACGTTAATTGCGCATGCAGATAGCTTTTCGGCAATCCTGCCAGGCGGGGAAAATTAGCGGCGCTTTGTCCTTCACCGTTCGCGCCATGACAGGCCATACAGGTCGCTGCCGCAGCGGGCATTTGTGGTGCTTCGGCCTGAGTCTGCAGAGACATCAGTACAGACCCGGCCAGCACGACTGAGACGATACGTTTCATGTTTTTCTATCATTCTTATGTAAATTAGAAATCACTAATATACAGATAACTTTGTGAAGAGTTAACTATTTTCGATAATCGACAAAACTACGGCTCGACATTTTTCGCTAATCCCTTGATAACAAATGCCTCAACAGCTGGTCCGCTGTCATTCCCGGTTTTTCCTCGCCCCGTTCGACGCGATGGATCAACTCAAGCATCGCCTGGTTAACCGGACAGGCGAGCCCCAGTTTGTCGGCCTCGGCGACGACG
This sequence comes from Pseudoalteromonas sp., assembly GCA_050288805.1. GTDB lineage: Bacteria > Pseudomonadota > Gammaproteobacteria > Enterobacterales > Alteromonadaceae > Pseudoalteromonas. The sequence continues at coordinate 763 of JBNKEN010000214.1, read as the reverse complement.
GCGCCGTTCAGGTGATCGATTTCGCTCTGCTTGCCCTGGTTAAGATCCCACCACATCGAGGTGCGAACTTCCGGATCGATGGCCAGCATTCGCCGGGCCACGCGAAGAAACAGCCAGTCCGGCAGCCGCAATACAGTGGGCAGCCAGTTTGCCGGCAAGGCCGTGAGCCTTGGCAGGTGCAGCCGTTTAAGATTTGTAACCTGCAGCAACTCGTCCATCATCATTGCCATTACCCTGCGGTATCCTCTTTGCGCCAACATCTCCTTCACCGGGATATCGGCCAGCGCATTAACGCCGTTACCGAGATTAAGCTGCAACTTGGCCCACAACATGGCCGTCATGTCCTCGAAATGAGTGACCGGCAACAGGGAACCAGCAAGGGATTCGGCAAAGGTTTTTTCCGTTTCATTGCCGGCTTCCAGGGTCAGCGCGCCCTCGGATCCGCGGTGAAAATGCCCCGCGGCCAGTTCGACCACGTTAAAGGGCACCATCACCCGCAGTACCCGGTTTGCCGGGAATGCGGCCTTCACAATGTGCTCGCTGCCGAGGCCGTTCTGGCAGCAATAGATCCGCGTATGCGGCCCGATCAGAGGCGCCATTTCCTCGACGGCCCGTTGTACCGCCGTGCATTTCACCGTCAGCCAGAGAATGTCGCAGGCCAGTTCGCCGGGCGCAGCCCGATGTAAAGCAGCGGCGTCGATCACCTGCGGCACACCGACTTCGGCCATGTGCTGCCGGTAATCGGTAAGCAGTAAGCCTTGCC
>JBNKEN010000213.1:0-2577 GCA_050288805.1 Pseudoalteromonas sp. | reverse complement strand
AAGTAAGGAAAATAACATGGAATTAAACGGAAAATGCCTGTGCGGGGCGGTGGGGGTGAGCGCTCCTTCGGCCAGCGACAAACTGGAGGCCTGCCATTGCAGCATGTGTCAAAACTGGGGGGGAGGTCCGCTGTTGGCGCTTGACTGCAAAAGCGACGTGATCTTTAGCGGTGAAGATAAAATACGTACCTTTTCGTCTTCGGCCTGGGCTGAGCGCGGTTTCTGCGCCGAGTGCGGCACACATTTGTTTTACAGACTGAAAGAAAGCGGGCAATACATCATCCCTGCGGGCCTGTTCGGTTTGAAAGAAGGACTGACGTTCGAGACCCAAATATTCATCGATCACAAGCCGGCGTTTTACGATTTTGCCAACAAAACCCGAATGATGACGGGAGAAGAGGTGTTTGCCGCGTTTACGCAGAATAAATAGCGGCAACAAAAAAGCCGCTCAGTGAGCGGCTTTTTTTGATCGTGACTCTTATACCACGCCGCGAGGCAGGCGACAGTCGTGATCTTTCTCAGCCAGTACCTTGATCCAAAACTCTTCGGCGGTATAACCGTCTTTGCTTTCACGGACCACAGTAAATGGCGCTTTTTTCTCGGCTTTAGCAGGCGCAGCCTGAGGGGCTTTTTTCTTCGTCGTTTTTGCCGGTGCAGCCTGTTTTTCTGCCTGTTTTGCCGGTGCGGCTTGTTTTTCTGCCGGTTTACTAGCTGTTTTGCCAGAAGTCATTTCAGCGGTTAAGTCGGCCAGCTCGACAAGGCGCATATTCTTTCCGCCGTCGACACTATACCAACCCGATTTCGCGGTGATTTCTGGTTTCTTGCCGTTGGCAGCCTCGTAAGCCGCTTCAAAGGCGTTTAACACTTCTGTTTTGTCTAGTTTACTCATCGTAGATCCTAGTCATTTTATACGCGGATTTAAGAGACAACAGTTATACCTAGTTTTCCCTGAGTTTTCAATTTTTTGTGATTTTCCTTTATTTTTTTAATCGAAAACGTGAAAATTCGGCCTCAAATCCCTTGAAGCGAGCTTGATTATGGACCGTACGGCGTTTATTCAAATTTTGAACGAATTACTGCAACCGGAGAAGGTGCGAGACTACTGTCCGAACGGTTTGCAGGTCGAGGGTCGCGACAAAATCGCCAAGATAGTCACCGGCGTGACCGCCTGTCAGGAGCTGGTGGATGCGGCTGTCGAACGGGGGGCCGATACCATCTTGGTACATCACGGCTATTTCTGGAAAGGGGAAGCCCAGCCGGTTACCGGAATGAAAAAGCGGCGCCTTGCCTCGTTACTGAACGCCGACATCAACCTGTTTGCCTACCATTTGCCGCTCGATATTCATCCGGTGCTTGGCAACAATGCGCAGTTGGCCAAACTGCTCGGCATTGAAATGTGTGACGGCCTTGAAGAGGGCCCTTACAGTGTCCCCGTGCACGGGCGCTTAATCGAACCGGTCAGCGGACCGGAATTCGCAGCGCGGATTGAACACGTGCTCGGGCGTAAACCGCTTTGCAGCCTGGTGCGCGAGAAGCAAATTGAAACCATCGGCTGGTGCACCGGTGGCGGCCAGGGATATATCGATCTGGCCGCAGCAAAAGGACTCGATGCCTATCTGACCGGTGAAGCGTCGGAGCAAACCATTCACAGTTCCCGCGAACAGGGCATCGATTTCTTTGCCGCGGGCCATCACGCCACCGAGCGCTACGGTATTAAGGCGCTGGGGGAATTCCTGGCGGAAAAATATGAATTCGATGTCGAGTTCGTCGACATCGATAATCCGGTTTAAAGGGCTTCCGGATCCAGGGTTCGGCGTAGCCAGACCCAGCGGCTGCCGAGTATTTCATGCCAGTTCTGCGTGACGGCGCTAAGCGCGTTCAGGTTTGGCAGGTAGCGGCGATAGCCGGACAGGGATGACAGGCTGAAAAAGTCTGTCGGTGCCGGTATGACGGTGATCCCTTGCGCATTAAAGAGATCCTTGGCCCGTGTCATATGGGCGGCAGACGTTACCAGCACCACTTTCAGGTCAACCAACATGGGGCCGAGCAGTTTGGCTTCCATGGCGGTATCCCGTGCCGAGGGCAAGGTTGTTATCCGTTCTTTCGCGATACCGAGGGACAGGGCGGTGCCCTTCATCAGCGATGCGTTGCTTGCGCCGTTGTGACCGGCCCCGGTCAGCACCAGCCCGGCATGGGGGTAGAGATTTGCCAGACGCACCCCTTCGACCAAACGCGGCAGGGCACAACTCCCGAGTTGGGCATTGGCGCTGAGTGCCGGATTGACTCTCAGGTCGCAACCAAGCACGACTATGGTATCTATGTGCGGGTGGGCACTGGCATTGAACTGGGCAAAACGGGATTCGCGATCGCTGAGCAGGCTGTCGGCAACGAAGGGGGTGCTGACAAGATACAGCAGCAGGAAACCGATACTGCTGACGGTCAGCCCTCCGGCCCGATTGCGCCACATCAGGAGCAGGCCGGTGAGGATCACGGCCAGCAACAGGGGCAGCGGCATCAACAGGGTTCCGAGTAATTTTTTCAGGGCAAATAAGGTCATGACAGAAAAAACCAAGGGTG
>JBNKEN010000212.1:0-2966 GCA_050288805.1 Pseudoalteromonas sp. | reverse complement strand
GCCCTTGATCACCAGCGCAGGGTCGAACGCGATTCGGTTTGTCGTCAATGCATCGCGATAACCGGCCAGGCGCTGACCGGTCGACTTGTGTTCTTCATCCCCGCTGAGAAACGCAATCCGGGTATGGCCCAGTTGCAGCAGATGCTGGGTAATGTCGTAGGCTGCCGCATAGTCGTTAACATAAATGCTGTCGTTTTGCTCCGGATCCATCTCTTCGGCGCGCCCGGAAAGAATGCGTACATAGGGTAGCTTCATGTCGTCGAGCATGGCGATAATGTCGGCCTGCTCTGACAGCGGTGGAGTCAGCACCAGACCGGCGATGCGGGAGCGCTTGATCATGGTTCTCAATTCCTCCTGCATTTGGCCGTCGTGATAGTTGCAGGGGTGGATCACCAACTCATACCCTTCCTCGCGGCAACGGGAAAGCACGCCGTTCTGCATGTCTATCACGTAGTAGGCGTTGGGGTTGTCGTAGACCAGTCCGATGGCAAAAGAAGAGGTGCCGGCGAGGTTACGGGCGGCGAGGTTGGGCTGATAATTAAGCTCGTTGACCGCAGCCATCACCACGTCGTAGGTTTTTTTGCGAACGGAAGGCTCTTTGTTGATCACCCGCGAAACGGTTTTGATGGATACGCCGGCCAGCTTGGCGACGTCATTAATGGTCACTTTCATAGTTCATTTATTCTTTATTATCAGGGCCGTCAGGCGTTTATTCCGTTCGCTTCAGGCATTTTTCTGCAGTTTATCTAAACTTAGCGACAAATAGCAGAGGTGTATATAAATTTAATTCATGATACCGGTGTCAAAAACAGAAATATACGTTATCATCGCCAAGTTAAAATTTGCAAAGTTGGCATTTGACAGCGTTGTCATTTTTACATATTGTTAATCCGTTCGGGTTGGTTAGACGAGGTTGTTATACCGTCTGCCTGATTTTATTTTTGATAAAAATCAAACTGTTGAAGCTTATATAAAGGGGTGTGTTAACTATGGCGGGTCGTGCGCAATTGGCAAGTTGGGATCGGTTAGCCGAGATGGCTGCACAGATGGAGAGTGTGCATTTAAAAACCTTGTTTGAGCATGACAGTGCGCGCTTTGACCGTTTTTCACTCGCCGTTCCCGGAATTTTGTTTGATTACTCCAAGCAACTTGTCGACAGCGACGTCATGCAAACGCTGCATGAACTGGCGCAGGAGTGCGATATCGCCGGATGGCGAACGCGGATGTTCAGCGGCGAAAAGATCAACTTTACCGAAAACCGCGCCGTGCTTCATACCGTCCTGCGTAACCGGGCAAAAACGCCGGTGTATGTCGACGGCGACAACGTGACCGAATGGGTTGAGGCGGAACTGGCCAAGATGGCTCGTTTTGTCGAGCGAGTACGCAGCGGGCAGTGGAAGGGCTTCAGCGGTGAGGCGATTACCGATGTTGTTAGTATCGGTGTCGGCGGTTCAAACCTCGGTCCCCAGATGGCGACCGAAGCATTGGCCAACTATGCCGATGAAACCTTAAAGGTGCACTATGTTTCCAACGCCGACGGCGTGCAAATTGCCTCCGTGCTTCGCGCTTTGGATCCGGCAACCACCCTGTTTGTCGTGTCGTCGAAAACCTTTACCACCTCGGAAACCATGGCCAATGCGCGAACGGCCGTCGCCTGGCTGAAGCAGACCTGTAACGCGCACGAGGCGGTGGCAAAGCACTTTGTTGCGGTGAGTACCAATTTGCAGAAAACCGGCGAATTTGGCATCGACGACGAAAACGTATTTACCATGTGGGATTGGGTCGGCGGACGCTTTTCCATGTGGAGCGCCATCGGCTTGCCCATTGCCCTGTATTTGGGATTCGAGGCCTTTGTCGAGTTGCTTGAAGGGGCGTTTGACATAGACACGCATTTCAGAAGTGCCGAGAACGAGCAAAATATTCCGCTCACCATGGCGCTGCTCAGCCTCTGGAACACCAGTTTCCTTGGTCATAAGGCCCAGGCGATTTTACCATACGATCAGGCGCTTCATATGTTGCCTGCGTATTTGCAGCAAGGTGAAATGGAAAGCAACGGTAAATCGGTGAATTTCACCGGCCAGCAGGTGCCGTATGCGACCGTTCCGCTTATTTGGGGAATGACGGGGATCAACGGCCAACATGCGTTTTACCAGTATTTGCATCAGGGCAACAACATAGTTCCGGCAGACTTTATCGCGTCGCTGACGCCCCAGGTAGAGATGGACAACCACCATACCATTTTGATGTCGAACTTTTTTGCCCAGACCGAGGCCATGATGGCCGGTGTGGATGCAGACCAGGTGCGCGAAGATCTTGCTGCCAAGGGCAAGAGCGAAGCGGAAATAGCCCAATTGTTGGGCCACAAGATCCACCAGGGTAACAGACCGACCACCTCGATGATTCTCGATAAGGTGGACGCGCGTAACTTAGGGCGCCTGATTGCGCTGTATGAACACAAAATTTTCTGTCAGGGGATCCTGCTGGAGATATGTTCTTTCGACCAGTGGGGTGTTGAACTCGGCAAGGGTCTGGCGGCAAAAATCCAGTCCGAGCTGGAGGAAGGGGCGGTGCGCCATGCTCACGACAGCTCGACCCTTGGCCTGATGGATTATTACCTGAAAAACCGCAAGGGCTAAACGTCCTTTTGCGTTTGAAAAGTATACCTTTGAACGGGTAGCGCTGGAGTTCTTAGGGCCTGTATTTTTGTGAGAGGAATTACAGGACCCCTAAGGCTCATTTATCCGTTTGGTTTAATCTTGTGCTGCGCAACATCCCTGAACCGGACGCTGCCGAAAAGCACAATGCAAACGAATTCATACCGGTTTGCGGTTGCATGCGAGGCCGTAAAGGCAAATCATCCGGTAACCCGCAACAGAACAAATGCAAGGCACGGCGAGGGTAACCGATTGGCCCCGCCCTGTGAACCGCGCAATTAATGAGGTAAAGATCGAATTATGCTTACTCCT
>JBNKEN010000211.1:0-7690 GCA_050288805.1 Pseudoalteromonas sp. | reverse complement strand
CTTATTTTTGACCGCGGCGTGGTGGAAACGCCGGCCTTTATGCCGGTCGGCACCTACGGCACCGTCAAGGGCATGAGTGCCGACGAGGTGAAAGAAACCGGCGCCCATATCTGTCTTGGCAACACCTTTCACCTGATGCTGCGTCCCGGTACCGAGATCATCAAACAACACGGTGATCTGCATGATTTTATGAACTGGGATAAGCCGATCCTGACCGATTCCGGCGGTTTCCAGGTATTCAGTCTGGGCGCCATGCGAAAAATCACCGAGGAAGGGGTGATGTTCCGTTCACCGGTCAACGGCGAACGCATCATGCTGTCACCGGAAAAGGCGATGGAAGTGCAGCGCGATCTGGGTTCCGACATCGTGATGATTTTCGACGAATGTACGCCGTATCCCGCCACCGAAAAGCAGGCAAAGGATTCCATGGAGCTGTCGCTGCGTTGGGCCAAGCGCTCGAAGGACGCACACGGCGATAACCCGTCGGCCCTGTTCGGTATTATTCAGGGGGGCATGTACCCCGAGCTGCGTGAACAGTCGCAAAAAGGTCTTGAGGACATCGGCTTTGACGGTTATGCCCTCGGTGGTCTGTCGGTCGGTGAACCGAAAGAAGACATGATCAACATTCTCGACCACTGCGCCTACAAGATGCCGGCGGATAAGCCGCGCTACCTGATGGGCGTAGGTAAACCGGAAGATATCGTTGAAGCGGTGCGCCGCGGTATCGACATGTTCGATTGTGTCATGCCGACCCGTAACGCCCGTAACGGCCACCTCTTCGTGACCAACGGGGTGGTGAAAATTCGTAACGCCTCGCACAAAACCGGTCCCTCAACATTGGATCCCGAGTGCGATTGCCATACCTGTAAGAATTACTCCCGTGCCTACTTGCACCACCTCGATAAGTGCAACGAAATACTGGGCGCGCGCCTCAACACCATCCATAACCTGCGTTATTACCAGCGCCTGATGGAAGGCTTGCGCGGGGCGATAGCCAAGGGCGAGTTGGATGCCTTTGTCGAAGATTTCTATGCTCGTCGCGGCCTGCCCGTGCCCGAGCTGGCAGAAACAGAAAACTAACAACATACAAGTGAAGGAAATTTTATGAGCCTATTTATTTCAAATGCGTATGCCGCGAACACCGGTGCAGCACCTGCCAGCGGTGGTATGGAAATGTTGATAATGCTGGGTATTTTCGGCCTGGTGTTTTATTTCCTGATTTACCGTCCGCAGGCGAAGCGCGTTAAAGAGCACCGCAACCTGATGGGCGCGCTGGCCAAGGGCGATGAAGTGCTGACCCAGGGCGGTCTGGTCGGTAAAATCGTCAAGGTAGTCGAAGATAAAGATTTCGTTGTCATCGCGCTGAACGATCAGGCCGAAGTCACGGTACAAAAGGCCTCTATTTCTGCCGTGTTACCTAAAGGCACCATGAAGTCGCTGTAAAATAAAAAGGACCCGCACGTGTTAAACAAGTATCCGTTATGGAAATACCTACTTGTACTCATAGTGTTGGGCATAGGTGTGCTGTATGCAGCGCCAAACCTGTATGGCCGGGACCCGGCCATACAGGTAAGCGGTGTAAAGGGTGCCGATGCCGACCTAAGCGTACTCGATAAACTCAACAAGCTGCTTGAAGAGCAGCAAGTCCCGGTCAAATCCGCCAAGCTGGAAGACGGCCAGATCCTGATCCGTTTCAAAGACGTCGAACAACAATTGAAAGCCCAGGACCTGATCCGCAACGCCCTCAGCGATGAGTATATTTCGGCGATCAACATGGCGCCGGCACAGCCCGAGTGGCTGAAAAATCTCGGCGGCAACCCGATGAAACTCGGTCTTGACCTCAGCGGCGGCGTTCACTTCACCATGGAAGTGGACATGAATACCGCCATCGAAAAGCAGCTGGGTCAGATGGAACAAGATTTCCGCGCCGATCTGCGCGAAGAAAAACTGCGTTACAGCACGGTGCGCCGCATTGCAGGCAGCGATCGTGTGCAGGTGGTGATGCGCAGCATCGATGACAAAGACGCCGCCGAGCGTTTTCTGAAAAAACGCTATCCGGATCTGGTTTTTGCCGATGATACCGGCAGCGAGACGGGCTTTGTTGTCAGCATGAGCGAAATCAAGCTGAAAGAAATTCGCGATTACGCCATCAAGCAGAACGAAACCATTATTCGTAACCGTATCAACCAAATCGGTGTTGCCGAGCCGAACGTACAACGTCAGGGCGCAGAGCGTATTATCGTCCAGCTGCCGGGCGTACAGGATACCGCCCGTGCCAAAGAAATTCTCGGCGCGACGGCAACGCTTGAATTCCGCGAGGTGGACGAAAACGCCGATGCGCGTGCCGCTGCGGAAGGCCGTATTCCGCCTGGCACGGAAGTGCTGATGAGCCGCGACGGTTATCCGGTCGTGCTGAAAAAGCGTGTGGTGCTTGAAGGCAGTCATATCACGGGAGCTCAATCCGGTGTCGACGAATACCAGCGTCCGCAGGTTAATATCAAACTCGACAGTAAGGGCGGTTCGAAAATGGATGCCTTTACCAAACGCGCCATCGGTAAACGTATGGCGACCGTGTTTATCGAATATAAACCGTCCGGCAAGGTCGATGAAAACGGTAAGGCGCTGCCGCCAATCAAGGTGGAAGAGGTCATCAACGTGGCCACCATTCAGGCGCGCTTGGGCCGTTCTTTCCGCATCACCGGCCTGGACAACCCTGCCGAAGCCCATAACCTGAGCCTGCTGCTGCGTGCCGGTGCCCTGGTTGCGCCGATCCAGATCGTGGAAGAGCGTACGGTAGGTCCGAGCCTCGGTCAGGAAAACATTGAGGCCGGTATGACCGCCGTGGTGCTGGGCTTTGCCTTCGTGCTGGCGTTCATGGCGGTGTACTACAAGGGCTTTGGTATGGTCGCCAATCTGGCGCTTGGCGCCAACCTGGTGATGATAGTCGGCGTGATGTCGATGATCCCAGGCGCGGCCCTGACGCTGCCGGGTATCGCCGGTATCGTTCTGACCGTCGGTATGGCGGTCGACGCCAACGTACTGATCTTCGAACGTATTCGTGAAGAGCTGGCCGACGGCCGCAGTCCGCAGCAGGCGATTCATTTTGGCTACGACAGTGCTTTCAGCACTATCTTCGACGCCAACATCACCACCCTGATCGCAGCGGTTATCCTGTTTGCCGTGGGCACGGGCCCGATTGCGGGCTTCGCGGTGACCCTGGCTATCGGTATTATTACCTCCATGTTTACGGCCATCGTGGGCACCCGAGCGGTGATCAACCTGTGGGTTGGCGGTAAGCGTGTAGAAAAGCTGTCGCTCTAGGAGGTTAGAATGCGTTTATTTAAAATCACAGACACCATCCGCTTCATGTCGGCGCGTAAGCTGGCAATGGGCTTTTCGGCGCTGCTTATTCTGGCCTCTGTCGTGTCCTTTGGGGTACGCGGCATCAATTTCGGCCTCGATTTCACCGGCGGTACCGCGGTTGAAGTGGGCTTTTCACAGCCTGCCGACCTGAAAAAGGTGCGCAGCATTCTGGCGGAAAACGGCTTTGCCGATGCCAGCGTGCAGCTGTTCGGATCCAGTAAGGATGTACTGGTTCGCCTCGCTCCGCGCGGCGCCGACGTCAAGGCCGAGGTGATCGGCAACCAGGTGATGGAAGCGATGAAGCAGGCGGACGCCGATGCGACAATGCGCCGCATCGAATTTGTCGGTCCGAGCGTCGGTGAAGATCTCAAGGAGCAGGGTGGTCTTGCCATGCTGACGGCGATGATCTGTATCCTGATCTATGTGGCGTTTCGCTTTGAATGGCGTTTCGCCTTGGGTGCCGTTGCGGCCTTGTTCCACGACGTGATCATCACGCTGGGCCTGTTTTCGCTGCTCGGACTTGAATTCGACCTGACGATTCTGGCGGCGATCCTGGCGGTCATCGGTTACTCGCTCAACGATACCATCGTTGTATCCGACCGGATCCGGGAAAACTTCCGCAAGGTGCGCATCGACGATGTGTCTGAAATCGTCGATCTCAGCCTGACCCAGACCCTGGCCCGTACCCTGGTGACTTCATTGACCACCATTTTGGTATTGATTGCCCTGTTTATCTGGGGCGGCACCACCATTCACGGCTTCGCAACTGCGTTGCTGTTCGGTGTGTTCATCGGTACTTACTCGTCCATCTATGTGGCCAGTGCCGTGGCGATCAGCCTGGGTATCAGCAAGGAAGACCTGATCCCGGTTGAGGTGGAAAAAGAAGGCGCCGAGTTCGACGCCATGCCGTAAACCCGGTTCAGGTTACTGTTCTGAAAATGCCGCTTAACTAAGCGGCATTTTTTTGCTGATAAAACGGCGTCTGTCCGTTCCATTATCGGGGAAGTGTATAAAGATCCCGCTTGCCATACAGTTGTCATAATCCCCTGATAACGTTGCGCCAACTACAACAAAAGTCGGATTTCAGCAGTGACGCACAAGGTGGAGAGCCAGCAAGCAGAGGCATTGGCAGATATATTCAGGCAGGGAAGTATCCGCACCCTGTTCCAGCCTATTTTTGATCTTTCACAGAAAAAAATTCTCGGCTATGAGGCGCTGAGCCGGGGGCCGGTGGGAAGCTTGCTCGAAATGCCCGGGCCCTTGTTCGAAACCGCTGCCCGCATCGGCCAGCTTTCCGAGCTGGAGCTGCTGTGTCGTGCCAAGGCTATTAAACAATTTGCAAAACTGGGCCTGACCGGCAAGCTGTTTCTTAATGTCAGCCCCAATGCGCTGCTGGAACCGGCTCATCCCAAGGGCGAAACCCTGCACCTGCTGCGCCAGGCCGGGCTTTCGGCAAACCGGGTGGTGATAGAGATCACCGAGCAACACAAGGTTGAAGATCACGGGTTGTTGCAACTGGCGATCGCTCACTATCGCGAGCTGGGCTTTACCATTGCCATCGACGATCTCGGGGCCGGGTATTCCGGTCTGAAACAATGGTCGGAGCTGCAGCCGGATATCGTCAAGATCGACCGCTATTTTATCGATTGTTGCGATCAAAGCATCGTTAAAAAAGAATTTCTGAAGTCGATCATCGAACTGGCAAAGGCCACCAACACCGCGGTGATCGCCGAAGGGATAGAGCGTAACGAGGAGCTGAACCTGCTGGAATCGCTCGGCATCTCTTATGCCCAGGGTTTTTTGCTGGAACGGCCGAGCCAGACACCGAGCAGCCGTTTTCATCCGGAGCTGTTTGAAAATCTGGCGTTTCGGAACAACGAACGCGATTTCGAGCAATCGCTGGCGATTGGTTGGCTGTCGGTGTCCCAGATTGCCGTTGACGTGACCACGCGATGCAAGGATGCCCAGGCCATGTTCGAAGCGGATAAATCCATTGTCAGCCTGCCGGTGTTGAATGCCGAGCGTTGTCCGGTGGGTCTGTTGCACAAGGACCAGCTGACGGAGGTGTTCGCCGCCCCTTACGGCCATGCACTTTACGATAAAAAGCCGGTCACCGAGCTGATGGACAAACAGCCGCTGATTGTCGACGAGAACCAGAAACTCGACATGGTGAGTCAGCAGATCACCGAGCAGGATTTTGATATTCGCCGTCACATCATCATCACCCGTGCCGGGGAATATCTCGGACTCGCGCCTTTGCGCCAGATCCTGAAACATATCACGGAAGAAAAAGTGCGCCATGCCCAGCATGCGAATCCGCTGACCATGTTGCCCGGCAACGTGGCGATCAACGACGCCATTGAGCAGCGCCTAAGAGTCGAGCATGCGTTTTCGCTCGCCTATATCGATCTCAACCATTTCAAGCAGTTCAATGATTTGTACGGCTATGCCAGCGGCGACAGCGTGATCAAGTTGCTGGCCGACGTGATCCGGGAAGTGTGTCAGGAGAGCCGTTGTTTTATCGGCCATATCGGCGGCGACGATTTTATGGTGGTGTTTGACGACAACGATGCCGAACGGGTGTGCAGGGAAATCATCGCCGAGTTCGAAAGTCGCTCCAAGGCCTTCTTTACCCCCGAACACGTGGCGGCGGGCGGCTATTGGGCAACTAACCGCGAAGGGCAGAAGCAATTTGTTCCGCTTTTGACCCTGTCTATCGGCCTGGTCTGTCCCGACCTGGAATGCTGCAGCAACAGTCACCAGGTGTCGGCACTGGCGACGGATGCGAAAAAAGAGGCGAAGCGTTTTCGCCAAAGCCATCTGTTTATCTGCAAACGCCGGCGTCCGGCGGCGCCTGTGGTGCGAATGGTGCAATGTCGCAGCGAACCGGCATTGGAGATGGAATCGGCGAGCTGTTAAAAACCGGAAAACAAAAAAGGAGCCTTAAGGCTCCTTTTTCACATTCATTTGATCTTTATTTCAATAAGGATTCGCTCAGGACAGGGCGAATTTCTTTTACGATGGCCTGGGCCAGCTTAGGTGCACCGCACACTATGTTACCGCTCTTGTCGAAGTTGGCGCCACCGGCGAAGTCCATCACCAGGCCGCCCGCTTCTTTAACCAGCAGTTGGCCGGCTGCCGTATCCCAAGGCTTCAGGCCGATTTCAAAGAAACCGTCGACACGACCGGCCGCCACGTAGGCCATATCAAGAGCCGCAGAACCGGCGCGACGGATATCGGCGGTTTGGATAAACAGCGCCTTGAAGGCTTCCATGTAGGCGTCGAGGTGATGTTTTTGCTTGAACGGGAAGCCGGTAGCCAGCACGCTGCCTGCCAGTTCGTTGCTCTTGCTGACGCGCAGACGCTTGCTGTTAAGCTGGGCGCCCTGGCCGCGGGTGGCGGTAAACAGTTCACCGCGGATCGGATCGTAAACCACGGCCTGCTCGGTGCGGCCCTTGACCTTCAAAGCGATTGAAACGGCGAAGTGAGGAATGCCCTTGACAAAGTTGGTCGTGCCGTCAAGCGGATCGATAACCCAAAGGTAATCGGCGTCTGCGCCGTTGTGCTCACCCAGTTCCTCGCCCACGATACAGTGCTTTGGATAGGCCTTGAGGATGGTTTCACGAATTACGGCTTCCGCTTCTTTATCGACGTTGGTGACCAGATCGTTGCTGCCTTTTTGTGAGGCTTCAACTTTTGATAAATCTTCGCAGGCACGGAGGATCAGATTTCCTGCGTTACGCGCAGCGCGAACCGCAATGTTTAACATTGGATGCATAGCATTACCTTTGGGTTGTAAAAGAACAAATGATTTTTTCAGCCGGCGTATTCTAGCGATTTTTATGGCGATGTAAACATGTAAGCCGCAAAACAAACGTTTATTTTTTATACATTCATGTTTTTTAGGCAAGATTTAAACGGGCTCTTTGTGCGCGTTTTATGCTAGAATTCGCGCCATTATTTTTTGTATCCGTTTTTCTAATCCATGCTTTTAGACGAAATTCGAATTGTTCTGGTGAACACCTCCCACTCCGGCAACATAGGTTCTGCCGCGCGCGCCATGAAAACCATGGGCCTGTCAAATCTCTATCTGGTTGATCCGGCATGTGAAATCGACAGCCATGCGAGCGCTTTGGCGGCCGGTGCTACCGACGTACTGGGGAAAGCGACCATAGTTTCAACGCTGGAAGAGGCGCTGGAAGGCTGTTGTCTTGCCATCGGCACCAGTGCCCGTTCGCGTACGCTGTCATGGCCCATGGTCGAGCCCAGAGAGTGCGGGCAAAAATTGGTGCAGGAAGCCAGGCAGGCGCCGGTGGCCTTGGTGTTC
>JBNKEN010000210.1:0-6020 GCA_050288805.1 Pseudoalteromonas sp. | reverse complement strand
CGCCGCCGGTTGAAATGTAGGAGATCTTGTCTGCCACACCGTACTTGTCGATGGCCGCCAGCGTATCGCCGCCACCGGCGATTGAGAAGGCATCAGACTCGGCGATCGCCTTAGCGATACTTTGCGTACCGTTTCCGAACTGGTCGAATTCAAATACGCCCACCGGACCGTTCCATACGATGGTGCCGGCCTTGGCGATAATGTCGCCCAGCAGCTTGGCCGTATCTGGGCCGATATCGAAGATCATGTCATCGGCGCCCACTTCGCTGACATCTTTCAGCTGGGCCACGGCAGACTCGGAAAATTCGTTACCGACGACCACATCGGTCGGCACCGGAATGTCACCGCCGTTGGCGCGCGCCTTGGTGGTCAGCTTGTTGGCTTCATCGATAAGATCCGCCTCATACAGCGATTTACCGACCGGGTGACCCGCAGCCGCAATAAAGGTGTTGGCAATGCCGCCACCGGTTACCAGCTGATCGACCACATTCGACAAGGAATCCAATACCGTCAGTTTGGTTGACACCTTGGAACCGCCGACGATCGCCACCAAAGGACGCGCCGGGTTGTCGAGCGCCTTACCCAGTGCTTCCAGCTCAGCGGCCAGCAGCGGACCGGCACAGGCCACATCGGCGAACATGCCGACACCATGGGTAGAGGCCTGGGCGCGGTGCGCCGTACCGAACGCATCCATCACGTAAACATCGCAAAGTGCCGCCAGCTTTTTAGACAGCGCTTCGTCGTTTTTCTTTTCGCCCGGATTAAAACGTACGTTTTCCAGTACCACGACTTCACCGTCGGCAACCTCAACGCCGTCCAGGTAATCGCTCACCAGACGGACATTTTGTTGCAGCGCATCGCTTAGGTAATCAACCACGGGGGCCAGAGAGAACTCGGCATTAAATTCGCCTTCGGTCGGACGGCCCAGATGAGACATCACCATCACCTTGGCGCCTTTTTCCAGCGCAAGTTTGATGGTAGGCAGTGAGGCGCGGATACGCGCGTCCGATGTCACTTTACCGTCTTTAACCGGCACGTTCAGGTCTTCGCGGATCAGAACGCGCTTACCCGCTAAATCCAAATCTGCCATCTTGATGACCGACATTGAGTTCTCCTTAGTATTACGATACTTCTGTTGTTTATTACTCTGTTGCGGCCATCATGGCGCGCGCGGTGTCTAACATGCGGTTGGCAAAGCCCCACTCGTTGTCACACCAAACCAATAATTTTAGTAATCTTTTATGACTGACGCGTGTCTGAGTTCCGTCAATGATACAAGAATGCGGGTCGTGATTGAAATCCACCGACACCAGCGGCTCTTCGGTATAGGCCAAAATTCCCGCCAAGCGCGCGTCGACGGCCCGGGCAATAACCCGGTTCACATCATTCAGCGTGACATCCGTATTCACCGTCACGCTGAGATCCATGGCGGTCACGTTAATGGTCGGCACGCGTACGGCAATCGCTTCAAATCGACCGTGAAACTTGGGCAAAATGCGTTCTATTCCACGCGCCAGTTTGGTATCCACCGGAATAATCGACTGGCTTGCCGCCCGGGTTCGACGCAGATCGCTGTGATAGGCGTCGATCACCTGCTGGTCATGCATCGACGCATGAATCGTGGTAATGGCGCCGGATTCAATACCGAACGCATCGTCGAGCACCTTGATCACCGGGACGATACAGTTGGTTGTACAGGAGCCGTTGGATACTATGGTATCGGATGCGCTCAGTTCATGATCGTTGATGCCGTATACTATGGTGGCGTCCATATCGGCATCGGCCGGGTGTGAAAACAGCACTTTTTTTGCGCCGGCGGCCAAATGCAATTCGGCATGCGCCCGGCTGTGGAACACGCCGGTGCATTCAAGCACCACGTCCACGCCCAATTCTCGCCAAGGCAACCGTTCGGGAGAGGTTTCACAAAACAGTTTAATTTCATGCCCCGCGACCGTCAGGGTACGTTCGTTCAGGGAAACGGGAAATTTAAAACGGCCGTGAGAGGTGTCGTATTTGAGCAGATGGGCAATGCCTTGCGGCTCGGCCAGTTCGTTGATTGCAACGATTTCGATGTCGGCGGTCTGGCCCGATTCAAACAAGGCGCGCAGCACATTGCGTCCGATGCGACCAAACCCGTTGATTGCCAGTTTTATAGCCATTTCAGGAGAAAAACCACCGTTCAGCTGGAGAAACTAAGGAACCTGGTCCCTTAAAATTGGCGCCATTGTAATCGACCTGACGCCAATGTGTAAGCGAAAATATCTAATACAAGGATAAGTTTTTGTAATCTAAGTTCGACGGCCTCAGGCCAGTCCGCCGAACAGAGTCAGTAACGCGATCAGAGCCAGGAAAAACAGCACGTTGCGCTTCACCAGCTTCATCATGCAATTGGCTTCGAGCATGCAACCGAAAAAATGCTGCTCGATTTGCTCCGCCGCCAACGCGGTTTTCGTCACCACGGTACGGTTGCTGACGGAAAAATCCAGTACATAGCGCAACCAGCAACTGGTTCCCTTGGTAAAGTTACCTATCACCAGGTAGCCCAGGCTGGCAATTCGCGCCGGTAACCAGTCAAGCCAGAACAGCAGGCTGTGTAACAAGCGGAAACGCGGGGCCAGCACGCTGCCGCGCTCGGCCCTCACCCGATCCGCCAGCGTTCGTACCAAGGCGTAAAGTACGGCTCCGGAGAGGCCTAAAACAACGAACCAGAACAAAACAGCACAGTAGTGGCGGAAGTTGATCCAGGCCAGGGTTTGGCCGAAACTTTCGCCGTCATTTTGTTCCTCGGTGCGCTTTTGCCCCATTTGCAGGGCGTACAGGGTGGCCGCCTCGCTATCGCTGCGACTGAGGGCATTAAGATAGCCTTTATACAGGGCACGTAGTTCGCCGCAGCCGAAGCACACCAGCAATCCGGCAATGTTGAACGCCAGCTGCCACAGCACGAAATCGGACAAACCGTAAACCAGCGCGGTGAGCAACACCGGCAGCAGCAGCCAGACCATAAATCCGCCCCGAGAGGCCAGCAAACCGTCGCCTGCCAGATACCGTTCGCTGACACTCAGGTATTGATTAGTGTAATAACTCGCTTGCCAATATTTGGCCCGCGCGCCGAGACGCTCAATGATCAACGCCAGTATAATTGAAATCAGGGTCATAATTGCCGAACCTAGCTCGCCTGTCGAATTAAAACGCTATTGGCGCAATACGATACCATAATTTTAACAAAAGTTATTCAAAACAAAGGTTAAAATAGCGCGGCCAGTCAAAACTTTCACCGGGGTCGGTTTTTCGTCCCGGCGCAATATCACAATGGCCGACGATCCGCTCGGCGGTGATCGCCGGATAATGGCGACACAACGCCTTACTGAGCGATGCCAAAGAAGCGTACTGTTGCTTCGTATAGGGCTCGGTATCCGTGCCTTCAAGTTCAATCCCGATGCTGAAATCGTTGCAATTGTCGCGGCCGGCAAATTCGGATACACCGGCGTGCCAGGCGCGTTTGTCGAAGGGTACGAATTGAATCACCTCACCGTCGCGGCGTATCAGGCAGTGAGCCGAAACACGTACCCCGTGCAACGAATCGAAACTCGGGTGCGCAGTGCAATCAAGCCGACCGAGAAACAGGTCGGCAATATAGGGCAACCCGAAACATCCGGCAGGCAGGGAAATATTGTGGATTACTAACAGGGAAATGGTTTCGCCCGACGGGCGTTCATTAAAATGGGGAGAGACCAGGCGTTTGGCATTCAACAGCCAACCGTCCTGAATTTCGCTGTGCGACTTGTCCATGTTCACGGCAATTCACTAATTGCGCAGCTTGATATCCGGATCGAAATCGACCTCACCGAGATAGTCGACAGAGACCAAACGTCCGTCCAGACGCAATACGGCAAGCCGCCGCTCCAGATCCATGACCCGCACAAAATACAACTCATACCCCAGCTTGGTCAGGGAATACACCTTTTCGATCTGCTCCGGGGTCAGGTTTTTGTAGTGCTCAAGAAAACTGCGCTCGCGGCGTTCTCTTAATTCCTGGGTTTCTGCTTTCTTATCTGCTGCCATATTCTATTACCTACACCATCCTTATTGGCCTGTACGCGAGATTCCCTTCCAAATGGGAATAACACCGATTTATCTTCTAACTATAGCCAAACCAAGCCTGCTTGTCGCCCGTTTAATAAGCGCCTCAGGCATAAAAAACGCGCGTTTATTCCGCGCGTTTTTCTCGTCCCAGCAGCGCCATCGCGGCCTCTTTCACATCCTTTCCTTGATAGAGTACCTGATAGATTTGTTCGGTGATCGGCATTTCAATACCGCAGCGCTTCGCCAACATGTAGACTTCCTTGGTGTTGCGAAAGCCTTCGACTACCTGTCCGATTTCCCGTTGCGCACTTTCCACATCGGCCCCTTTACCGAGCGCCAGACCAAAGCGCCGGTTGCGCGACTGGTTGTCGGTGCAGGTTAAGATCAGATCGCCAAGCCCCGCCATCCCCATAAAGGTTTCAGGCTTGGCCCCGAGAGCTGCTCCAAGACGCGTCAATTCTGCCATACCTCGGGTAATCAGTGCGGTACGGGCATTGGCACCGAAACCGAATCCGTCGGAAATACCGGCTCCGATGGCAATCACATTTTTCACCGCACCGCCAAGCTGAATACCGACAAAATCGTCGTTGCTGTAGACCCTGAAAGAGCTGCTGCAATGAAGCAGGCTCGACAAATGCTCGGTAAACGCGCTTGAGGTAGACGCCACCGCAATGGCTGTCGGCAGTCCCATCGCCATTTCTTTCGCGAAGGTCGGCCCCGACAGCACGGCCATAGGCACCTCGTCACCCAAAATTTCCTGGGCAACGTCTTGCAGCAAACGACCGGTTTCCGGCTCCAGCCCCTTGGTCGCCCAGGCAACTTCAGCGTCTGCACGCAACAACGGCTTTATCTGGCGCAGCGTATCGGCGAATGCATGACTCGGCACCACCACCAGAATAATCCGGCTCGCCTTTACCGCCTTGGCCAGGTCGGCCTCTGGCTCTAAGGTCTCGGGAAATTGCGCCCCGGCCAGGTAGCGCTTGTTTTCGCGCTCAGCGGCCAGCATCGCAACATCATCGGCGTTACGACCCCACAGGGTCACCTTGTGGCCATTGCGGGCAAAACAAATAGCAAGGGCGGTCCCATACGAGCCCGCCCCCAATACGCTTACAGCTGAATTGGCTGTAGTCATAAATTATGCGTCAGCCTGAGTCTGCTCGGCCTGCGCTGCGCGCTGTTGCATGTACTGAGCAAACAGGGCGTCAAAGTTGACAGGCGCCAGATTCAGTTGTGGGAACGTACCACGGTTTACCAGGCTTGAAACCGCTTCGCGGGCATACGGGAACAGAATGTTCGGGCAGTATGCACCCAGCATGTGCGCCAGCTGGATTTCTTCAGCCGCAGAAATGGTAAAGATACCGGCCTGCTGAATTTCACACAGGAACGCGGTTTCTTCACCGATAGATGCAGTTACGGTCAGAGACAGAACCACTTCAAACACGCCCTCATCCAGCTTGTTGGAACGGGTATCCAGATCCAGTTTCACTTCCGGTGTCCATTCTTTCTGGAAGATGGCCGGTGAGTTCGGCGTTTCAAACGACACATCCTTGGTGTAGATGCGTTGAATGTTGAATTGTGCATTTTGGGCTTCTGGTGCCGCAGTTTGATTTTGATCTGTCATCGGAGATTCCTAATTATTTATTTGTTGTTATGCCGTCAACAGTGTGTCGAGCTTGCCTTGCGCTTCGAGCGCAAACATGTCATCGCAGCCGCCGACGTGGTGCTGGCCGATAAAGATTTGCGGTACCGTGTAACCACCGTTCGCCTTCGTAATCATTTCATCACGCAGCTCGGGCTTCATGCCGATATCGAATTCTATGTAATCAACGCCCTTGGTGTCCAACAGAGACTTGGCACGGTGACAATAAGGACAGTAGTCCTTGGTATATATAACAACTTGATTCATCTTAAGTTAAAACCCGTCTTAGCGGCCACTG
>JBNKEN010000209.1:0-15674 GCA_050288805.1 Pseudoalteromonas sp. | reverse complement strand
TTGAGAGCTTGAGAAACCTTCATAAAAAAATCCGATACCGGTTCAATGGAATCGGATTTTCTCAGGTTCAAAAGATCAGTCAAATGATCGCTAAAACTATCTTAACTGATCGGCATTACTCTTTAAAGAGCGCTTTTTTTATGTTCTTTTATCGGTAAATAAACGGTAGCCGATAACCCCCCTGCCCGGCGGTTCTTCAATTCAACCCGCCCTCCGTGCATATCTATGATGCGCTTGATGATCGCCAAACCCAAGCCGCTGCCTTCACTGCCCCTGGCCTGGTCCCCCTGAATAAAGGGTTCAAACACACTTTCCAGTTCTTCTTCCGGGATCCCGGGTCCTCGGTCCTTAACCCGCACACAGGCATAACGGCGATTGGCGCACAGATCGGTTTCTACCTCTATTTCCCCCTGCGAATAACGCAGCGCATTCTCAATCATATTGGTCACCACCCGTTTGATCGCCACCGGACTCATCGGCACATTGGGTATGCTGGGGTTTTCCCTGAAACGAATAATGCGTTGATGCTTCTGCTCCGAATGCACCACTTCCTCGACGACCGCATTGAGATCTTCCAATGCCAGTTCCTCGCGTTTGTGATGACGCAGATATTCGATAAATTGGTCGATGATGGCATTCATATCTTCGATGTCGTCGATGATCCCCTCCCGCAGGTAGTCCTCGTCATCGGACATCATTTCCGTTGCCAACCGGATCCGCGTCAGCGGCGTACGAAGATCGTGAGACACCCCCGCCATCAGCAGGCGGCGATCTTTTTCCAGCTCGGCAATCCCTCGCGACATACGATTAAAGGCACGGGTCACTTCGATCACCTCGATGGACCCCTGCTCCTTCAATTGGCTGGAGTAATCGCCGACACTGACCTTCAGGGCCGCTTCCTGCAACGCCTTGAGTGGGCGGTTCAGGTAGCGGGCAAAGAGCCAGCCACCGATAACGCTGAGCACACCGATACTGGTGAGATAGAAGGTCAGGAATTCCAGATTCGCTTCGGTGAACCCGCTCAGCGGCACCCGAACCCAATAGCCGGGCGCTTGGGGAGGCTCAACCCAATAAACCAGGGGATCGGTCTGGCTGATACGAACCCGGGCAGAGCCGTTCAGTTGCTCCGACATGATCCGTGACAGCAGGGAATATTCCCGGGTTCGGTCAAGACCGTTAAGGTACGCTTCCCGTTGGCTCATCAGCTCGATACCGGTGGCCTCGAGAAAGCGTTTAGATACTTCCGGACTCACCTCCACACCGTCATTAAAACCGATAAACACGGTTTTAACCTGCTTGGCGAGCATGATATTGACCTGCTCTATGGTCGGTTTTACCACGTAAAAACTGACCGTGATATAGGACACTATCTGGTTGATTAGCAGCAAAGCGCCGACCAGAAACACCGTCTGGCCGAACGCGCTACGCGGGAAAATTCGCATCTGGAATACCGAAAAGTAAGCGGTTACTTATCACCATCTGGGACAAACACATAGCCTAACCCCCATACGGTCTGGATATAACGCGGGCTGGCGGGATCCACCTCGATCATGCGGCGCAGGCGGGAAACCTGAACATCGATGCTGCGCTCCAATGCGCTGTAATCGCGTCCCCGCGCCAGATTCATCAACTTATCTCGACTGAGGGGTTCCCGAGGATGGGTGACCAACGCCTTCAATACGGCAAACTCTCCACTGGTCAGGGAAATTGTTTCTTCCCCCTTGCTCATCTCCCTGGTGGCCAGATTGAGGGAAAACTCACCGAACTGAATGAGGTTCTCTTCCATCGCCGGTGCGCCGGGCACTTCTTTGGCGCGACGACGCAAAATAGCCTTGATCCTGGCCAGCAGTTCCCGAGGATTGAAGGGCTTGGGAATGTAATCGTCTGCCCCGAGTTCCAAACCGATAATCCGGTCGACCTCATCCCCCTTCGCCGTCAACATGACGATGGGAATTTCGTTTTCTTTTTGCCGTAAACGACGACAAATTGATAAGCCGTCCTCCCCTGGCAGCATCAGGTCTAACACCATAAGGTGAAAGTTTTCCCGCTCCAGCAGTTTGTCCATCTGCTCC
This sequence comes from Pseudoalteromonas sp., assembly GCA_050288805.1. GTDB lineage: Bacteria > Pseudomonadota > Gammaproteobacteria > Enterobacterales > Alteromonadaceae > Pseudoalteromonas. The sequence continues at coordinate 13,602 of JBNKEN010000209.1, read as the reverse complement.
GAGTTGGCGACGCTACGTACGATAAAGCCCTGCTCTACAAGATAACGCTCCAGCAGGCTGCGAAGCCGCATATCATCGTCGACGACCAGTATCTTGGTGGTTTCCTGTCCCATAATCTGTATCTTATTGTTTTAATTTCTAATCATTAAATATAAAAGAAATACGCCAAGTTGAGAAATGCAAGTTTGTTACCGAACGTTTCAACTTATCTCAGCTTGCCTGGTATTCGATGCTGTTGATGTACCAGCGTTTCCTGCCTGTCGGCGTTTGCACCCAGGCCTCGTCGTCCACCTGTTTTTTCAACAACGCCCGAGCCATGGGGGCGTCGATCGAAATATAGTCCTTGCGGTCATAGATTTCATCGGGCCCGACGATTCGAAAGCGCAGGCTCGCACCGTCGTCGTCCTCGATCTCAACCCAGGCGCCAAAAAACACCCGACCGTCCTGCTGCGCGTTGTAATCGACGATTTGCAGTTCCTCTAGTCGCTTACGCAGGTAACGCACCCGGCGGTCGATTTCGCGCAAGCGTTTCTTGTTGTACTGGTAATCGGCGTTCTCAGATCTGTCTCCAAGGCTGGCCGCCCAGGTCACCTTTTTGGTAACCTCGGGCCGTTCACTGCGCCAGAGCTGATCCAATTCCTGTTTCAATGCGTTAAACCCTTCACGGGTAACAAGTTTTGCTTTCATAAGAAGATTTAACCAAGTTCGCTATAGGGCAATCTTATATCGCCTGACAAGCACTGTTAAGCGAGATGCAGACTTAGATATTGCGGAGGATTATTTTTTGAGCTATATCTTAGACATAGAGTAAGGAGCAGCAGTACCATGAAAGCCAGGGTTGCCTTCCACCATATAGTGATTATTTTACTTGCGTTTCTGTTGCTAGGCGCCAGTGCTCCTTCCTTTTTGCCCGATAACCACAGCCAACAAACCCCACCCATAGTAAACGATATACAGAGTCTGGCTGCAGACGAACAGCTCCTTAGCGGAGACGATACGGATTACGATAAGTGGAGTGGTCCGTCATTATGTACAGCGTTGGCAGACTACCGGGCAATACTTCCCCTTGCGCGTATAGCCGTTATCGAGAGGCGGAAGTTTACTTCACACATTCTGACCAGAGCACCGCCTGGCCACCATTAACCAGTTACACAATTGAAGTAAATGAATTTAATGGTGATAAATATGAATACATTCAAAGATCTAAAAACACAAAGCGCCGCCAATCGCAGTCTTGCGCTGACTAACCATCATTCCGCACCGGATTTGAGCCTGACCAGTCCGGCTTTAACTCTGGTAAGCAATTTCAGCAACTACACACCGCTGCGACTGAAAAGCGACACGCCCATCGACGACGCCATCAAACAGGCGCTCTTGATGCACACAGACTTTATTCTGGCGTGCGATTTCGACGATCGGCTGACAGGAGTTGCTTCCACGGCAGAGCTACAAAGTGCAAAGGTACTCAGCCTGGCGCAGAAGCTTGGGCTGAAGCGTAACGAGCTGACACTGCATGACGTAATGACTCCGGTGGAACAGCTTCATGCCGTCAGTATGCAAACCCTGGGCTACGCCTGTATCGGAGATGCATTGCAAACCATGGAACACAAAGGCGCCATGTTTCTGCTGGTGATTTCCGCCAACGGTGAAATATGCGGTTTGCTGTCGGCCAGGGAAATTTCCCGCAAGCTGCACATACCTCTGCACATCACGCCCATCGCCGGCACCTTCCACGAAGTGATGGCAACGGTAGAACATCCCCACTGATCTCTCGATGCAGATGCCCGGAATTACTTCCGGGCATCTCTCTTTCAAACGCTGCCGCGCTTTATAAGCTGTGATATGATTCCCTTCATCAATTAGAAAATCAGCCCCGGACAAGGCATCCGGGCACTCCTGAAATTACAGTTATCAATAAGGTCTGTGCATGAGCAAAATCTCTGCAATTCTTGCAACCGAATTAAATGCCAAGGAAAACCAAGTTATCGCAGCGACCCAGCTGTTGGATCAGGGAGCCACGGTTCCCTTTATTGCCCGCTACCGCAAGGAAGTGACGGGCGGATTGGATGACACCCAACTGCGTCTCCTTGAACAACGCCTGGGTTATTTACGTGAGCTGGAAGAGCGCCGTAGTTTTATTCTCTCAACCATCGCCGAGCAAGGGAAACTGAGCGATGAGCTGAAGGCCGACATCAATAACGCGTCAAGCAAAACCGAACTGGAAGATCTCTATCTTCCCTACAAGCCAAAACGCCGTACCAAGGGCCAGATAGCAATTGAAGCTGGTTTAGAACCCCTTGCCGATGCCCTGTTTACAAACCCCGAGCTGGATCCGGAAAAGGAAGCCGCCGGCTATCTCAACCCGGAACATAAGATAGACGACACCAAGGCAGCCCTCGATGGTGCCCGCTTTATCCTGATGGAGCGTTTTGCGGAAGATGCCAAGCTGCTGGCAAAGTTCAGAACCTTCCTGAAACAAAACGCCTTTATTGAAAGTAAGCTGATCCCGGGCCAGGAAGAGGCCGGCGCTAAATATCGCGATTACTTCGAACACAGCGAGAAACTCAGCAAGGTGCCTTCGCACCGAGCCCTGGCCATGTTGAGAGCGCGCAACGAAGGCATAGTGCAATTGTCGTTAAACCCGGATCCGGACAGCGAAAACCCTCACCAGCTCTGCGCCCAGATGATAGCTGACTTTTACGGTCTGGAAACCTCGGGCAGGGCTGCCAGCCCCTGGTTGAACACCTTGGCGCAATGGGCCTGGAAGATCAAACTGATGCTGCACCTGGAAAACGAGTTTCTCGGCACCATGCGTGAACAGGCAGAAACCGACGCCATCGATGTATTTGCCAAAAATCTAAAAGATCTGCTGATGGCGGCGCCGGCCGGTCCCCGCGTCACTCTTGGTCTGGATCCGGGCCTGCGCACCGGCTGTAAAATAGCGGTGGTGGATAATACGGGTAAACTGCTGGCAACCAACACCATCTATCCCCATGCGCCGCAGAACCATTGGGACAAGTCGCTGCGTACACTGGAACAGATGTGCCGCGAACATAAGGTTGAACTCATCGCCATAGGCAACGGAACAGCGTCCAGGGAAAGTGACAAGCTGGTTGCGGAATTACTCAAACAGCTCGGCGAATTGAAGATTAATAAGATCATGGTGAGCGAAGCGGGCGCATCTGTGTATTCAGCATCGGAATTCGCCGCCAACGAATTTCCCGATCTGGATGTGTCGCTGCGCGGAGCCGTTTCCATCGCCAGAAGATTACAGGATCCTTTGGCTGAACTGGTAAAAATAGAGCCCAAATCTATCGGGGTCGGTCAGTATCAACACGACGTATCACAAAGCCAATTGGGGCAGTCCCTGAATTCGGTGGTTGAAGACTGTGTTAACGCGGTCGGCGTTGACGTCAATATGGCATCGGTTCCCCTGCTCAGTCGCGTCTCTGGACTCAACAAAACGCTGGCGCAAAATATAGTCAACTTCCGTGACAGCCAAGGTGCCTTCAAATCCCGCGACGAACTCAAGAAAGTTGAACGTCTGGGGCCAAAAGCATTCGAGCAGGCCGCAGGATTTTTACGCATCAACGGCGGTTCCGATCCGCTTGATGCCTCTGCGGTGCACCCGGAAGCCTACCCTATCGTTAAAAAGATCTGCCAGCAAAGCGATGTAGAAGTATCCAGTCTGATAGGCAATGGCGAGTATTTGCGAAAACTCAACGCCAATGACTACATCGACGAGCAGTTTGGTCTGCCAACGGTCAACGACATCCTGAAGGAACTTGAAAAGCCCGGCCGAGATCCGCGTCCGGAATTCAAAACTGCGGTCTTTAAGGCCGGTATTGAGGCGATTTCCGATCTTAAGCCGGGTATGGTACTCGAAGGAGTCGTCACCAATGTCGCCAATTTCGGTGCCTTTGTTGATGTGGGGGTACACCAGGATGGTCTGGTTCATATTTCAGCCCTGACCGACAAATTTATTTCCGATCCCCGGGAAGTGGTTAAGGCCGGCGATATAGTCAAGGTGAAGGTAGTCGAGGTGGACGTCGCTCGCAAGCGTATCGGGTTCACCATGCGCTTAGGTGACGCGGTTGATACCCGTAATCAGGGCCAGCACGCCAAGTCTCCCGACAAACCAAGACAAGCGGGCAAACCTGCCAAGCCAAAACGCGAAAGTGGCAATGCGGCGATGGGGAATGCATTCGCAGAAGCCTTTGCCAAATTGAAAAAATAACCATAAAAAGGCCGCAATCACAGATTGCGGCTTTTTGTTATCACTTCGGAGAATGGATTAAATCTGCGCAGCAAAACCCGGTGACCGGTTAGGTGAGGTCGCTGCAGAATAAAACTGCGCTATGCGCATGGCCCTGGCATCGACCTCGGGTGCTCTTTGTTCCGTGTTTAAGGCGGCGTCATCACCGACCAGGCGTTTCTTAGGTGCAGTATTGATACCTTGCGCGCGTTTCGGCTCGCTTTCGTCCTCGCTCTTCAGTGCCGAGGCTGCAAGTTCTGTCTGGGCTGCGGCCAGTTTCTGCGTAGCATCTGCGGCAATAGAGCGGTCAGCCCCCGACGGCTCTGCAGGAGCAAGCGCCGCAGCCCGAACCTGGGTCATCTTAGCTATGGTAGCCTTGGGATCACCCGGTACTTCGGAGACATCTATCATGACCTCGCCGCCTACCGCATAGTTTCTGCCGTCAGGTCCACGCTGATATTCAAAACTGGGGGAACCGGCATAAGAACCACCGACAGAGGCATGGGCCTGCTCGTGGATCCGCACCTCGGTATCCCGGGCCTTCAATTCTTTTATTTGTTTGGCCTCTTCCTCGGCCTGAGCGTTTTCCTTTTCGCTGTCCTGGCGTCCTTCACCGCGCTCGGAGTTATCTTCCGATGCCTCCTGCTCGTTACTCTCGTTTTCCGTTCTTTCCTCGATCCCTCTGGGATCTTCATTTTCAACCTGGCCCCTTGCGTCGTAAACCCCGCTTTGCTGCTGTCCGCTCGCCTTCGCTTTTTCACCGTCTCCGGCAGATTTGTTTTCCGAAGAAGACGCCACCACAGGTGTCGGCTGAGGGATCACCTCGCGCAACTGGTTATCGCGTCTAGCCGTTTCGGTATAAACGTTGCTCGTATTCAGGTTGATGGAAGGATACGGGGTCGTGATATTCACATCAGACTCTCACGTCAATCAGGGTTCCAAGCACTTCATCGGCGGTTTGGATCGTTTTCGCATTAGCTTTCGCGGAAAACTCGGCAACCTTGAGATTTACGATCTCTTCGGTGACATTGGGTGTTTGGGATACGGGTGCGGTTACCGCTTCATTGGAAGAAGCCGCCTGCAACTGACGAGACTGTTGTTGCTGGCTGGCATCCTGCTGGTCCAGGGTTGCACGGTTAATATTGCGGGTTGCCTGCTCGGCAGCCTGTGTCGCGCGGCCATAGCCCTCGACCCCGGCATTAAAAACTGACGCTATCGGCATCGGTATCACCCCTTACAGCAAAACTTAATCTGTTTAATTATTACCCAAAAAGTACCTAAAGGAAAGCATTAACCATCCCTGAACCACGCGGATCCAACTCACTTTTTTAAAGCATTGATTTTAAAGCCGCTAAAAACTCTTCCTTATGTGAGATAAAGGGTGCGTGGGAGGCCTTATCCAAAACTTCATATTCAAATGCCGGGTTCAATTCCCGCATTTTTCCAACGGCACGATAAGGAACCAGGGAATCCAAGCGTCCGAAAATTCCCCTGATCGGGATCGTCAGCCTGGCAAACTCGTCACGCAAGTCGTCCTGTTGCAGAATTTCCAACCCGCTTTCAAGCGCCCGCTTCGAGGCCGCGGGATATGCTTGCAGTAAGAGCCTTAAATGTTTGGTATCCTGCTTGGCCGATTCACTGCCCATAGCCTGAATTGCCAGAAAGCGCGCGATCGTTTTATCAATATCCGCCGCCAGCTGTTTTTCGAAGTTTTCCAGCACATCCTTTTTAATTCCCGGCCAATCATCCGTTTGGCTAAAAAACGGTGAGGAGCCGACCAGGATGACACGGCCGACCTTTTCCGGCCATTGTGTGGCAATGTAAAGGGCAAACAGCCCTCCTAATGACCATCCAAGCAAGGTACTACCGTCGGCCATCCCTGCAGCCAGCTGCTCCGCAGCCGAATGTAACGTATATGATTCAGGCATCGCCTGCTGCGCGCCGAAACCGGGCAGATCCAAGGCGCGAACCGGGCAATCGCTGATGAACTCCAACTCAGGCAAGATCAGTTGCCAGACCCCCTGATTCATTCCCCATCCGTGCAAAAGCACCAGCTCGTTTTGCATTCTCACATCACCTTAACCAAAATTAGGGGTAATGATAGCGTCAAAGGGATTGAATGCAATGGAAGGCATCAAACAGCTGACCAGCTGGTTATTCCCGCCTCACTGCCTGATGTGCGAGCAAGCACTGGCAAGCGGTTTGGCCCTCTGCCCCTATTGCCTGAACGATCTTCCGTTATTCGCAGCAAACGAATGCTACAACCTGCTGCTGCGTCCGGATGTGAAACGCATCATAAAGGTAACGGAACTGGACGGGCTGTGCGCTCTGGGCTGGTACCGTCCCCCTCTTTCCCATTGGCTGAGCGGCTTCAAATTTCATAACCAGGCGATCTTTGCTCTGGCAATACGCCAGGTCATAGAACACCAGCTTCAACGGATGGCCTTGCTGCCCGAATGGGAGTGGCCACAGCTGTTTTGCCTCCTTCCCTTGCACCGCAGGCGCTTTTACTGGCGGGGCTTTAATCAGGTTCAACAAACCTGGCGTTACTGCCTGCCCGAGACACTTATCAGAGATGACATATTGATGAGAAAGGTCGCAACTCGCGCGCAAACCAAGCTCTCAGCGAAGGCTCGCAGAAAAAATCTGAATAACGCCTTTGAAGTTCGGGCTGACATAAAAGGCCTGTCGGTGGTCGTGGTAGATGACGTGGTGACGACAGGCGCCAGTTTGAACGCCGCGGCAAAGGCATTGAAACAGGCGGGAGCCGAACACGTGTTCGGCTGGGCCACCTGTATCACGCCCAAGGGTTAATTGGCCGCCGCGCTGATGCTGTGCCCGAAGAACAGGGCATTACTTAAAATACGGCTGGAACCGTACCAGAAGCCCCTGAATACAGGGTCATCCGCCATCGCCACCACGCGCCCGTTGCCGAAGTTATGCGCCATAATGGCGGGCGTCTGTGCGATTTGAGCAACATTACCCGGATCGGTATAACCGGCCAGCAACGGGTTAGCCGTATAACTGGCGACGGTCACAAAAGGTGCTTTCAGTGGTTTGAAAACGCGCGGACTGTTTTTGAACAACGGCAACATATCACGCTCAAGCGAATAACTCAGGGGATGAGTCAGGTCGATCTGAGACGCAAAAATGGCGCCGGCGATACGCTGTTTTCCAGCCAGCATGTCCTGATCGCCATAACTGAGCCCGTCGGTAACAAGGGCCTTGGTGACGTCTTTTTCCGAAACATACTCGGCCTTCAAAATTTGCTGATCGGCGAGGAAACGGGCTCCGCGCTTTTGTCCCCAAATAACGCCACCGCCGTCAATCCAGCGTTTCAACTTGGTCACGACCCCTTCGCTCAGATCCCGATAGTTACCGTCGACCAGCATAATGTGAGTGTAACGCGCCAGGTCCAGCGTCGCTAAACGGTCCTTCTCTACGATGCTGGGCGCCAGGCCAACGAAACGATCCAGGTAGTACCAGGCTTCACCGGCTTCGTAGGGGCTGACTCCGCGACCACCGACGATCAACACCTTAGGCGCCTTGAGCACCGTCATGCTGCGTGAACCTATGTCGATGCCCTTTTGCGTCAGGCCAGACTTAATCGTGCTGATTTCTATGCCGGTTTCATCAGAGGCGCTTTGCATCAGTTCAAGCCAGCCGCTCGGTTGCGGAACGCCGGCGGGGATCACTATGCTGCCCGGGCCAAATTCGCGCAGGCCACGATTCGTCTCGACTGTAAAACCGGTGTGCGCCACCTTTGTGTTCACACCATTTTGTAACAGGCGATTAAGCAGTTTCGGGGCCTGGTAGTCCGTCCAGGAGAAGGCATAGGCATATCCGTCTTGCAACTTTCCGAACTTATCGGTTGTTCCTGGTTGCCAGGCGACACGGCCGTAATCAAGCCCGCGCAAACTGTTCAACTCGGTAAACTTCAGGTTAAAGGCATGGGCCAACGTCCATCCGGAAATGTCATAGAAGGTATTGTCCGGGAAGTCTTTTTGTTCGCTGAAAACGGCCTTTATCAATCGATACTGGGGTTGCGCCAGCGGAATAAAGTAGCTGGAATTAGCATCATAAACACCGTTGCGCGATTTCAGGTCTTTACTTAACGGATAGGCCTGTATTCTGTGCTGCTGCAGGATTGACAAAAAATCCGCCATGCGTTTTGTATCTTCGCTGGCGCCGACTACATATCCCTTGATATCGTCCTTGTCTGCAAGATCGGACGCTTCCAGGTAGAACTTACGCTGGTAGTCGAGCAGGTTTTTACGCTCGGCCAGCGAGGCCTTGAAGGTCGACAGGCTGGTCAGCAGCTGGTTTTTGATGGTAAACGGAAAACGCAGCGGACCGTGAATAGTGTCCTGCACATGTCCCCGGCTGCTTGCCTGTTCAAACAAAATGCCCACCCCGCCGTTAATATCCGGGTACGTGGAGCCCTTGCCATAGTAAAAGTCATCATAGCTTTCTTCTGTGAAATAAAGCGCCTTTTCGCTGTCCAACGTTTTCGCATGGTACTCGGCGATAGCCTTGGTCAGTGTGACATTGAACTCGGGCGTCAGCGGATGCTTACGGGTAGGAATGCCGGGCTGGAAGAAGAAGGTGCTGTTGGATCCCATTTCATGAAAGTCGGTCAACACATTCGGTTTCCACTGGTGAAACTTGGCGATTCGGGCACGTGACTCGGGATGTTGCAACAACAGCCAATCACGGTTCAAATCGAACCAGTAATGATTGCTGCGTCCGTTCGGCCAGTTTTCGTCGTGCTCCCTGTGCATGGGATCTGCCGACAGGTTGATGCCGCGGTTGCTGTTGGCCCAGTTGGCAAAACGCGCAAGACCGTCGGGATTAATAGAAGGATCGAGTAAAATCACCGTGTTGCTCAGCAACTCATCGATTTCCTTGCCCTGTGCGGCCGCCAGATAATAGGCGACCAGCAAGGCCGCATTGCTGCCGGAAGGCTCGTTACCATGAACGCTGTATCCCATCCAAAGCACCGCGGGCGCATCCTGATTGGTTTTACTGCCCGCTTTCAACCGGGCCAGATGCGCCTGGCGAATATTCTCTATGTTTGCCAATTTGTCCGGCGTGCTGATGGTCAGCATCAACAAGGGACGCTGTTCATGCGTGTAGCCTATGGTTTCGATATTGATGCGATCGCTTTGCTCGGCCAGCACCTGCATATAACGCACTAGCTGGTCATGACGTACATGCCATTCGCCGACCTCATAACCCAACACAGATTCGGGCGTGGCGATCGCCGGGTCGAATTTAATATCATCGGAAAAGTAATAGGAAAGAGGCTGCGCCAGTGCGGGCAAGGCCACCAGAAGAGACAACAGGAATGTGATTAATCGCATGGGATTGACTCGTTATTATTGATTGCAGACCACGCTACCACCGGGCGAAAAAGAAGCCAACTTTTTACGCTCAACACTAGCGACAACGCGATGAGCGGAGTATCATAGGCAGTAACCGAGTAATTTAGTCAAGTATAGCGGTAATTATGATTAGTATCTCCGAATCAGCGCAATCCCATTTCGCCAAGTTGCTGGCAGACCAGGCCGAAGGCACCAACATTCGTGTATTCGTGGTGAATCCGGGCACATCTCAGGCAGAATGCGGTGTTTCCTACTGTCCTGCCGATGCGGTGGAAGAGACGGATATCCGCCTGCCCTTTAGCGGTTTCGACGCCATCGTCGATGCGGAAAGCGCCCCTTTCCTGGAAGAAGCCGAAATCGATTTTGTCACCGATAAAATGGGTACCCAGCTGACCCTGAAGGCCCCGAATGCCAAGGCTAAGAAGCTGTCCGACAACGCGACTCTGGCAGAACGTGTTGAGCACATGTTGGAAACCGAGGTTAATCCTCAACTGGCCAACCACGGCGGCAAGGTCGGTTTGGTTGAAATCACGGCGGAAGGTATCGCCGTACTGCAATTCGGCGGCGGTTGTAACGGCTGTTCCATGATCGATGTGACGTTGAAGGAAGGCATCGAAAAAGAACTGGTTGCCAAGTTTGACGAGATCGCAGGTGTTCGCGACGTGACCGATCACAGCCGCGGCGACCACTCCTACTATTAATGTCTCTCAGACAACATATCTATCGTCTCGGGTCAGAGCCAAAACTCAGCCTGAGACGCTTTCTAACCGGGCTGGTGCTGTTTGCCGTCGGTGCGTCCCTTATAGCCCTCGGTTACTACGGGCATTACGCCTGGCAAATTGTCGGCCTGATCGTTTTATTGCCCGCGTTGTTTTTTGCCGCCTGGGGCTATCTCGGAATTTTCGCCAATCGCTTTTCCCAGATCATAGCAGCAACCGACCCGAGCGCTCTGCTCGACGATAAAGATAAAACAAACTGACCCCCCGCAGCAGCATAAAGCCCGTCATGGCGGCCCATAAGGCATTATTCTGCCACTCGCTCAAGAGCGCAAAGGGAACGAAAAAACCGAACACCGCCGCAAACAGCATGCTGTTACGCATGGCTTTGGCGCGCATCAGTCCGACAAAAACGCCGTCGAGAATAAAGCAGGGCATGGCGATAAGCGGCAGCCAGGTTAACCACCCTAAATACGCGCTTGCCGTGGTGATCACCTCCGGCAGATCGGTCAACCACCCGATAAGTTCGCGCCCGAACACGGCAAACCACAACGCATACAGGGCCGCGAAAATGCCGCCCCAGAAACCGGCATAGCGGACCCAGCATTTCAATGCCGCCAGGTCTTTTTGCCCCTTGGCATAACCGACCTTGGCCTCCGCCGCATAGGCAATGCCGTCCAAGGCAAAACTCACCAACAGCAGAAAATTAAGTAATACGGCATTCGCAGCCAGTACCGACGTACCCAGACGGGCGCCGTAAAAGGTCAAAAAACTGAAGCACAACTGCAACAATAACGATCGAAGAAATATATCCCGATTGAGTGAACAGAGCCTGCCCATGCCTTGCAATATGCCAGCGGGGCGCTTAATGATGAGCTCCCGGGCTCTGGCGACCCGCGCCACCAGCCAAAGCGCAAACCCCAATGCCAGGTAATCCGACAACAAGGAGGCCCAGGCCGCACCGGCTACGCCCATGTCCAGACCCACCACCAGCACGATATCGAGCACTATGTTACAAAGGTTGGTCACCAACACCAGATAGAAAGGCCCCCTGCCGAAGTGCATGCCCAGCATCCAGCCAAGCATCACCAGATTTAACAGCGCTGCCGGGGCACTCCAGATCCGAATGGAAAAATAGCGCCAGGCTTGTTCAAGCGTCTCGGGCGGAGCGGAAGCAAGCCATTCCATCAACCGACCGATAAGGGGATGCAATGCGATAAGGAGACCCGCAATCAGTAGCGCCAGCACGCCGCCTTGGAACAAGAGCCCGACCATTCGTTCCCGATTCTGCTCGCCGTAGGCGGTGGCGATCAGCCCCGTGGTGCTCATGCGCAGAAACCCCACCAACCAGAACAGCATAGTGATCACCGTACTGGCCAGGGCAATTCCCGCCAGGTAATGGGCGCTGCCAAGATGGCCTATCACCGCCGTATCAACCAAACCTAACAGGGGGACGCTGATATTTGATAAGATCATCGGACCGGCTAATTGCAGCAAGCCCCTGTGGTAGTTTTTATGTTTAAAAGAATGAAACATCTGGTTCTAATCGCGTTCTCGCTATTGCCCTTTACGGCATCTTCCGGCGTGATCTTACAGTATCACCATGTCGACGATACGACGCCATCCAGCACCAGTATCAAGGTCGCCGATTTTAAACGCCATCTGGCGTATTTGAAACGCCATCATTTTCGGGTTATTCCGCTGGATGAGTTTATTAACACGGTGCAGCAAGGCCAGGTTCTCTCCCCCGACACGGTAGCTATCACCTTTGACGACGGTTATAGCAACGTGTACAGCAACGCCGCGCCGCTGCTCAAGGAATTCGGATTCCCCTACACGGTATTCGTCAACCCGGCCATGATAGACGATAAAAACCGCTCGGTCATGAACTGGGAGCAACTGCGCGAGCTGAGCCGACAGGGCGCACTTATCGCCAATCACAGCGCCCGTCATTTGCACTTGCATCAACGCCTGGCGGGGGAAACCCAAACAGGCTGGCGGGAGCGCATCACAGCAGATCTGTTGTCGTCGGAAAAACGCATCACGGAAGAAACCGGCCAGTCGCTGAAATACCTGGCCTACCCCTATGGAGAGTTTGACCGCGCACTACAACAATGGGTCAGGGATTACGGATTTGTCGGATTCGGGCAACATTCCGGCGCCGTCGGCCCAAGCAACGACTTTTCGCGGCTCCCTCGTTTTCCGGCTTCCGGCAGATACAGTGATCTGACGACACTGGCGACCAAGCTCAGGTCACTGCCGTTCCATATTGCTTCACTGGATTATGCCGACAGTCTGGTTTCAGACCCTTTTCCCGCGGTCGTGATCCGCTTTGCTGAAATGGATTTTAACGCATCGCAACTGGCCTGTTTTACCAGTTCGGGTGAACGAGCCAAACTAACTTGGACGGATGCAAATTCCGTCAACGTGACGTCACCTTCCCCCTTGGCAAGAGGACGCTCCCGTTATAATTGCACCGCCCCATCAATCAGCCGAGCGGGCCGGTTTTACTGGTTTTCGCAACCCTGGCTGGTGCAATAACGCTGTTATTTACTCGCCAACTTAATCAGGCGTTCTGCAACCTTGGTCAATGAAACCTGTTCACAGGCAGCTCCGAGGTCGATGGCGGCCTTGGGCATTCCCCATACCACGGATGACAACTCATCCTGCGCCAGGGTATAGGCCCCTGCTTCCTTAAGATGCATCAATCCTCTGGCGCCGTCAGCGCCCATTCCCGTCAACAACACGGCACTGCATTGTTTTGGGCAGCACGCGGCAACCGAATCGAACAAAACATCGACCGAAGGCCGGTGACGATTCACGGGATCGGACTGGTCAAGCTGACAAACCCAGTCGGTCCCCTTCTTAACTATTCTCAGATGGGAATCGCCGGGCGCGATAAACACCCTGCCCGGCGCCAGTTTATCTCCATGTTCGGCCTCCTTGACCTGCATCGCACAGATCTTGTCCATCCGTAATGCAAACGAGGTGCTGAATACCGGAGGGATATGCTGGGTCACCACCACGGGAGGAAAATTGGCAGGCAACCGGGTCAGCACCTCCTTAATCGCCTCAGTGCCACCGGTCGACGCACCGATTGCAACTATATGGCCGGTTTTAAAATTCCCGCCAACCGGCGGTTTTAGCTCCTCAGGTTTGTAACTGCGAACTCTGGCGCCGGCAGCGGTTCTTACCTTCTCTTGCACCACATCGGCATAGCGAGAAAGCTCACTGGCTACTTCCCGGG
>JBNKEN010000208.1:0-7198 GCA_050288805.1 Pseudoalteromonas sp. | reverse complement strand
GGAGATGCCGATGCCGGTATCGGCCACGGCGAACTTCATACAATCCTTGTCCTCTATATAGCTGACCTCAATGACAACCTGGCCCTGCTCGGTAAACTTCACCGCGTTGCTGGCGACGTTGAGTAATATCTGTTTGAGCCGGGTGATGTCGCTGGTAATGGTTTTGGGCAAGGGGAACTGGTAGCGGATCTCAAAGTTCAGCCCCTTGTCCTGGGCCTGCGGACGCAGTACCGAATCTATGTCCTGCAGCAGATCGTAGAGGCCGAGCGGTGCGTTGTGACTTTCCAGTTTTTCCGCTTCCACCTTGGAGAGGTCGAGAATATTGTTGATCAGTTCCAACAGGTGGCGGGAGTTGCGCAAAATCGTCGCCAGGTGCTTGTGATTGGGGCTTTCCTCGTTGTCTTTGCAGGTCAGCATCAGTTGTTCGGTAAAGCCGATAATTGCCGTCAGCGGGGTGCGGATCTCATGGCTCATATTGGCGAGGAAGCGGCTTTTCAGCTGGCTGGCCTGCTCTGCCTGCTCGATGGCCTTTTCCAGTTGGGTGTTCATGTCGGCCAGCGCCTGGGTTCTGTTTTTTACCTTTTCTTCCAGGTGTTCCTTGTAGTCTTCCAGTTCCCCCTGGTAGTGACTTATCTGGTTCACCATGTGGTTGAAGTCGTTGAACAGGCTACCTATTTCATCCGCGTTGTCGACGGGAAGCTGAACCGACAGGTCGCCGTCGCCGACCCGGTGGCTGGCTTCGCCCAGCTGCTCTATCGGGGTCAGCAGCAGGTTGCGCACCACCACAAAGATAAAAATAGGGATGGTGATGATGGAGATAACCACGATGATCGCGGTAATAAGACTGATGGCCTTACCCGAGAGATACAGCAGATCCTCCGGCACCGAGGTGGCGAAATAATGGCTGTTGCTCATTCTGACCACATAGATGATGCGGTTTACCCCGTCTATGCTGCCGAGCGTCAACTCGCCCAAGGTGCCGGTATCCGCCAGTTTTTGTATCTTTTGGTATTCGTATTCGCTGAGGTGGCGGCCATGCAGAAATTGGTCCGAACTGAACAGAATTTTTCCCTGATCGTCAAAGAACAGGTTCAGCGTATTGTCGAACGGAAACTCGGTCACCGCCTGATAAATCACCGAGGGCTCCAGGGTCAAAATCAGGTAACCGTCGGATGTTTCGTCGTCGGCTCCCTGATGAAGCTGGACGAAATAAAGCTGGGTGCGGTTGCTCTTATCCTGCACCATAAAATGCTGCTGTTTGTTGCCCGACATCTCACTGAGGAACGGATACTGCGGATCTTGCAGCATGGGGATCTTGGTATAATGCGCCAGACTGGCGCCGTCGAAACCGATAAAATGAATGCTGACGATATCCGGGTAGGCGTCACCATAGCTGGAAAACACCTCCATGATGCGCTCTCGGGCGAGGGATTCGTCCGGGTCCTGGAGAAAATCGCTTAAAACCGGGGATGAACTCAACAGGGTGGTGACCGAACGATAGACGCCGACATAGTTGAAGATACGATCCTGTTGCTGCTGCACGAAACGGCTGACGGTCAGTTTGGCCTGCTGCTCGGTGGATTTGGTGACGTTGGTCAGGGTAAACGCGCCCAAAAACAGCAAAGGCAGTATCACCACGGGGGTGATAAACCAAAGTAATCGAATACTGAGTTTGCTGGTTATCATGGTTGCGTTGCTTCCTCCTTGCATATGGCGGCCGTTACACACCTATCATCTGCCGTTGCGTTGCAAGGGGGCGGCTGAAAAATAAG
This sequence comes from Pseudoalteromonas sp., assembly GCA_050288805.1. Lineage (GTDB taxonomy): Bacteria > Pseudomonadota > Gammaproteobacteria > Enterobacterales > Alteromonadaceae > Pseudoalteromonas. The sequence continues at coordinate 5,426 of JBNKEN010000208.1, read as the reverse complement.
ACCAATACACGGACCTTTACACATCTTAAGGGGAAGTCCCGATTTTCACAAGTTTGAGGTCGCGGTCGGGCGTGCTTGGGCTCATCGCAAATAACTGCATTGGTCGCTTTTTTGACTAGCTTAAAACAGGTATAATCGGCGCCATTCTCTCTTTTTTGAACGGTCTGGCGGTGTAGCGCCGGTAAACCCAGTAAGACAGGCAAATAAGCGACATACATGTCTAATTTATCTAACGAAATTCAAAAGCGGCGGACATTCGCCATTATCTCGCACCCGGATGCGGGTAAAACCACCATCACAGAAAAAGTGTTGTTGTTCGGAAAGGCGTTGCAAAAGGCCGGCACCGTAAAGGGCCGCGGCTCGAACCAGCATGCCAAATCCGACTGGATGGAAATGGAAAAAGAGCGGGGCATCTCGGTGACGACCTCCGTGATGCAGTTCCCCTACCAGGATGCGCTGGTGAATCTGCTCGATACCCCGGGACACGAGGATTTCTCGGAAGATACCTACCGCACGCTGACCGCCGTGGATTCCTGTTTGATGGTGATCGACGCCGCCAAGGGTGTTGAAGACAGGACCCGTAAACTGATGGAAGTAACGCGCTTGCGCGATACGCCGATCGTGACCTTTATGAACAAGCTCGACCGCGATATTCGTGACCCCATGGAGCTGCTCGACGAGGTTGAAACCGAGCTGAACATCGCCTGTGCTCCCGTTACCTGGCCGATCGGCTGTGGTAAGGAATTCAAGGGTGTTTATCATATTCATCGCGACGAAACGATTTTGTACCAGACGGGCCAGGGCCATACCATTCAGGAAGTACGCATCGTCAAGGGCCTGGATAATCCGGAATTGAATGCGGCCGTCGGCGATGAGTTGGCGGAGCAGCTGCGTGAAGAACTGGAACTGGTGATAGGGGCCTCTCACGAGTTCGATCTTGAACTTTTTCTCGCCGGTGAGCTGACGCCGGTATTCTTCGGTACCGCACTCGGTAACTTTGGTGTCGACCACATGCTGGACGGCCTGACCGAATGGGCGCCGTCGCCGCAACCGCGTAAGACGGAAGAGCGCGAGGTTACGGCGGAGGAAGAGAACTTCAGCGGTTTCGTGTTCAAGATCCAGGCAAACATGGATCCCAAGCACCGCGACCGTATCGCCTTTATGCGTATCGTGTCGGGTAAATACACCCAGGGCATGAAGATGAACCATGTCCGAATTGGCAAAACCGTCAGTATTTCCGATGCGGTAACCTTTATGGCGGGCGATCGCGAGCGGGCCGCCGATGCCTATGCCGGCGACATTATCGGCCTGCACAACCACGGTACGATTCAAATCGGCGATACCTTTACCCAGGGCGAGAAGCTGAAATTTACCGGCATTCCTAACTTCGCCCCGGAACTGTTCCGCCGTATTCGCCTCAGGGATCCGCTTAAGCAGAAACAGCTGCTGAAAGGCCTGGTACAGCTGTCGGAGGAAGGCGCGGTGCAGGTGTTCCGTCCGCTCATCAACAACGACCTGATCGTGGGCGCCGTGGGTGTGCTGCAGTTTGACGTGGTGGTTGCGCGCCTCAAGGCCGAATACAACGTCGATGCCATCTATGAAGGCGTCAGCGTTGCGACGGCGCGCTGGGTGAGTTGTGACGACGCCAAGAAAATGGACGAGTTCCGCCGTAAGTGTGAAAGCAACCTGGCGCTGGATGGTGGCGACAACCTGACCTATATTGCACCGAGTCGGGTAAACCTGAACCTGTCGATGGAGCGTTACCCCGAGGTGCGCTTCAACGAAACCCGCGAACACTAAGCACGGCGGAAGACCCAATAAAAAGACGCCCGGTAACGGGCCTCAAAAGGTAAATTATCAAGATGAATATACGTAATCTATTGATTGAAAAAGCGGTCGCTGCCATGGTGGCGGCGGGCCTGCCCGAAGACACCAATCCGGCAGTCACCCAAAGCACCCGTCCTCAGTTCGGCGATTACCAGATCAACGGCGCCATGGGCGCGGCGAAAAAACTCGGTACCAACCCGCGCGAACTGGCGCAAAAGATCATCGACAAGCTGGATTTGAGCGAACTGGCCGACAAGCTGGAAATCGCCGGTCCGGGTTTTATCAACATTCACTTAAAGCCTGAATACCTGGCGGCCAGCCTGAGCGCGGCCAACCAGGACGCCAAGCTGGGTGTGGCCGAGCATGGCGAGAAGAAAAAGGTAGTGGTGGATTATTCTTCGCCTAACTTGGCGAAAGAAATGCACGTCGGTCACCTGCGCTCGACCATCATCGGCGACGCCGTGGTGCGTGCCCTTGAGTTCCGCGGTGATACGGTGATCCGCCAGAACCACATGGGCGACTGGGGTACCCAATTCGGCATGCTGATCGCTCACCTGGAAGACATGCTGAACCAGGGCGTGGATCTGGAATCGGTGGCGCTGGCGGATCTGGAATCCTTCTATCGCGACGCCAAGCGTTGTTTCGACGAAGACGCGGAGTTTGCCGACAAGGCCCGCGATTACGTGGTGAAACTGCAAGGGGGTGACACCCACTGCAACAAACTGTGGCAGATGTTTATCGAGACCTCGGTGAAGCATTCAGAAGAGGTGTATCAGAAACTCAACGTGACCCTGCGCCACACCGACATCATGGCGGAAAGCGCCTACAACGATGCGCTGCCGGGTATCATCTCGTTACTGAAAGAGAAGGGCATCGCGGTGGAAGATCAGGGCGCCCAGGTGGTGTTCCTCGATGAGCTGGCGAACAAGGACGGCGAACCTTCGGTGTTTATCGTGCAGAAGTCCGGCGGTGGCTTCCTCTATGCCACCACGGATCTGGCGGCCTGTGATTACCGCTCGAACAAGCTGCTGGCCGATCGCATCCTGATCTTCGTTGATGCGCGCCAAAGCCTGCACTTCAACCAGGTTGAGCTGACGGCCCGCAAGGCCGGCCTGCTGCGTGATGAAACCAGCTACGAGTACTGCCCGTTCGGCACCATGATGGGCGAGGACGGCAAGCCGTTCAAAACCCGTACCGGCGGCACGGTTAAACTGGCGGATCTGCTGGAAGAAGCGACTGCCCGCGCCAGCGCCAAGCTGGCCGAGCGCGAGTCGGATCTGAGCGAGGAAGAGCGCAGCGAAATCGCCCGCAAGGTGGGGATCGGTGCGGTCAAATACGCCGATCTTTCGAAGAACCGCACCAGCGACTATATCTTTAACTGGGACAGCATGCTGAGCTTTGAAGGTGCAACGGCGCCTTACCTGCAGTATGCCTATACCCGGGTGCGCAGTATCTTCCGTCGCGCCGGTGTCGATGCCGCTACCCTGAACGCCGCTATCCGTATCGAGGAAGCGCAGGAAAAGGCGCTGGCGCTCAAGCTGTTGCAGCTTGAAGAAGTATTGGATCTGATGATCTCGGATGCGACGCCACACGTGCTGTGCGGCTATCTGTACGAACTGGCGAGCCTGTATATGAGCTTCTATGAAGCCTGCCCGGTACTGAAAGAGGGCGTGGCGGAAGACGTTAAGGCAAGCCGTCTGGTACTGTGTAACCTGGTCGCCAACACCCTGAAACAGGGCCTTGAGCTGCTGGGCATCGAAGTGATGGAGCAAATGTAAGTTTGCTCCCCACGTTTGCCTGATTTATTACGGCCCGGTTCAAGCGCATTAAGCTTGCCCGGGCCTTTTTGTTCGAGTCATCCGCACAACCGCATACGGGTCAGGCGGAAAGCGAAGGAAATTTAGCGATGAAACTGGACGAAATACGTCGTGAATATTTAAAGGACGGATTGCGCCGAGAGCAGCTTGACGCCGATCCGATAAAGCAGTTCGAGTCCTGGCTCAAGCTGGCGGTCGAAGCCGAGCTGCCGGATCCGACCGCCATGGTGGTGGCCACGGTTGACGCACAGGGGCAGCCGTCGCAACGCATCGTGTTGCTGAAACAGCTGGATGAAAACGGCTTTGTGTTTTTTACCAATACCGGGTCACGCAAGGCGCAGGAACTGGCCGCCAACAACCGTATCAGCCTGCATTTTCCCTGGCACATGATGGAGCGTCAGGTCATCGTATACGGTCGCGCCGAGCCGCTTTCTACCGCCGCGGTGGCAAAGTACTTTTTGTCACGTCCGAAGGAAAGCCAGCTGGCGGCCTGGGCGTCGCAGCAAAGCCGGCCGGTATCGTCCCGACAGGTGCTGCTGGAAACCTTCAGCCGAATGAAAACGCGCTTTGCCAAGGGCGAGATCCCGCTGCCGGATTTCTGGGGCGGCTATTGCGTGGTGCCGGAAAAAATCGAGTTCTGGCAGGGCGGCGCCCACCGGTTGCACGATCGCTTCATGTATACCCGAAGCGAAGGCGGCTGGGAAATTGAAAGGTTGAATCCCTAAGCCGACCGGCTTGGGGCCGTATTCGCCATGCGTTTTATCGATTCACACATTCACCTGGACTTCAGCGAGTTCGATCCCGATCGCGATGCGCTTGTCGCCGAGGCACGTGCCGTGGGGATCGAGGCCTTCGTGGTGCCGGGCGTTACGCTCAAGCAGTCCGAGCAACTGGCGGATTTTGCGGCCAGTACACCCGGTGTGATGGCGGCCGCGGGACTGCACCCCTATTTTATGGCCGAGCATGGCGACGGCGATCTTGCCGTACTGAGTGACTGGGCGCGGGAAAACCGGGAGACACTGGTTGCGATAGGTGAATGCGGGCTGGATCGCAGCATCGATAAGATTGAACGGCAGACCGTGCTGTTCGAAGGGCAGATAACGCTTGCCAACGAACTGGCGTTGCCGCTCATCGTTCATCACAGGCAGAGCCACGACCTTATATCCCGTTCATTCAAGCGTTGCCCGCCGAAGTTCGGTGGTGTGATCCATGCTTTTTCCGGCTCTTTGCAGCAGGCCGACTACTATATCGGGCTCGGGTTTAAGCTGGGAGTCGGGGGCGTGATAAGTTTTGATAGGGCACAAAAAACGCGGCAGGTGATGCGTGTACTGCCTGCCGAAAGCCTGTTGCTCGAAACCGATGCTCCGTCGATGCCGCTTAGCGGCCACCAAGGGGAGCGCAATATCCCGATACGGCTGCTTGAGGTGTTCGATGCCTTGCTGGCCTTGCGGGATGAGCCCGCCGATGAATTATCGGAAATCCTCTATCACTCCTGCCGCGCCGTTTTTTGCAGGTAGCGGCGCAGTTGCCAGCGTTTTAAACCGCGGCCCAGCTGCCAGGTCAGCACAATCGTGATCAGCAGCATCAGCATCACCTGGCGACCGACATCGTAGAAGTAGGACAGGCTTTTTTGCATTGCCGCTTGCGGCAGATAGGTGATCCGCACAAACCCGATGGGTTTTCCCTCCATATCGGAGACCGGCTCGATAACCGGCAATTTCAGTTTGCTGATCCCCGGCGTGGCGGCATTGAGCCCGTTGTCGTTGTGATAAGGCTGCCAGC
>JBNKEN010000207.1:0-5679 GCA_050288805.1 Pseudoalteromonas sp. | reverse complement strand
ATGCTCACAAGAGCCACGTCGGCAGCCTCAGCAAAGCAGATGTACGCAAACCGTTGAACCTGGACGTGAATAAGGCATTTAAGCCCTATGAATCCCTTATGCTGGCTGCACTCGGTGAGCGTGAAACCAGTTGAGCAGATCGCTGAACTGATCCCCGCGCGCCTTGGGGTGAGTCAACATATCGATATGGCCGTAGTTATGGCCATGCCCCTGCTTGCGCCCGTACAGCCTTAATTCCTGCACTCCACGTCCGGATTCGGCCATAAATTTTTTGATGTCGATGGGCTGAGCCAGTGCCTTATCCTTAACCCCGGCGATATGCAAAATCGGCGGCAGGTTTTGGTTCTCAAGCGCACGGGCGTAATCAAAACCGTCATCGGTATCTATCCAAGGTTTGACCTTGGCCCATTCCATACTTTGATAATGGGATTTCAGGGTCTCGTTATCCGACCCCCACTTCAGTTCTCGGGCGGGCAGATAACCGTGTTTTTTGGCCTGCCGGGGCGCCAGTTGGAACCAGATAAGGTTGCCCTGCAGAAACTTGCTCGGGTGACGGTTATAAAGCGAGCGTTTAGAGCCGAAATAGGCGCAGGCACGCACCTTGGCGATCTGCTCGGGAAAACGGGCAAAATAGCTGTTCATCAGCACCCCGCCCCAGGAATGGGCGACCCAATACTCGGGAAAGCGGCCGTGATGCTCGGTGATCTTATTGATAAAGGCAGGCATGTCTTCAACAATCGCTTCGGTCTGGCCGTAGTCGGAATCTGGGCCTATCAATGGCTTACTCTCGCCGCGGCCGCGCAAGTCGGCAACATAACAGTGATACCCCTGCTCCGCCAAAAACGGCGCCAACCCCTTGTTGTTATGGGTGTAAAAAATCTTCCCGTTTTCAATCGCGCCGTGCATAAAAAACACTGCGGGACCTTTGACCCCCGCGGGATAAATGTGCCTGAGATGCAGGCTCTGCGTTTCACTCAAGCGGATAAACAGCGATTCTTGTTTTATTTCGTTCATGGCGCGTTCTCTTTACTATCGACTCATCCTACCAGTTGATACTGGCGACAACAAGCAAAAGCCCCCCACGTTTTTGCCGATAATTGCGGGATTAGGGTATACTCGGCGCAAACCAACCACCTCATGAGTGCCATGACGCTTTCCCTTCATCCCCGTAACCGCCATCGCGGCGACTATGACTTTACCGCCCTGCAACAGGCCGTTCCTGAGCTGAGTGCATATTTAGTCACCACCCCGGATGGCCGTCGAAGCCTGGATTTCAGTCGGGCAGAAGCGGTTAAATGCCTCAACCGTGCGCTCCTGAAGTGTTTTTACCGGGTCGATTTCTGGGATATTCCCGAAACCTACCTGTGCCCGCCGGTACCGGGACGCGTCGACTATCTCCATTACCTGGCGGATCTGCTGGCCGAGGACAACGAAGGCGATATTCCCACCGGACGCCGTATCAGGGTGTTGGATATAGGCTGTGGTGCGAACCTCATCTACCCGCTCGTCGGCAGCCATGAGTACAGCTGGCAATTTTGCGCCAGCGACATCGACCCGGTATCGGTAAAAGTCGCTAATCAGCTCAGCCAGTTCAACAAACGCGATATCAAGGTGCGGCTACAAAAAGACCCGCAGCACATTTTCAAGGGCATTATCGGCGACAAAGACCTGTTTCACCTTACCCTGTGCAATCCCCCGTTTCATGCCTCCGCCGAGCAGGCGGCAGAAGGTACGCAACGGAAATGGCGGAACCTCGGCAAAACGCCCTCGCGGGATCTCAATTTCGGCGGCCAGAATGCCGAACTGTGGTGCCCCGGCGGCGAGCGGGCCTTTGTCGGCAACATGATAAAGGAAAGCGTTCAGTTCAAAGATAAGGTACTCTGGTTCAGCTCACTGGTGTCGAAAAATGACAACGTAAAGCCGCTGTTGCAGCAGCTATCCAAGCACGGCGCAACAGAAACCAGGGTGGTTGCCATGGCGCAGGGACAAAAGCAAAGCCGTTTTATCGCCTGGAGTTTCTTTGGCCCCGAAGCGCGCAGGGAATTGCTGAAAGGTTGAGGCTTGGAATATTTATTCACTGAACGTAGATATTGATTTAACCGTTTCATCTGCTATGATGCGCGCAATTTTGTCGCCAAGGAAGACATATGGTTCACCACGGAACGCTCAACTATTCTTTAGAAGATGGCCTGCTGATCATTGAAGGCACCGGGCCCTGGAACCAGAACGCACTGAAGCCGAACAAAACCGGCCAGGCGGTGCTGGAGAGCGTGCGAAACTTGCCCTTCTGGGGCGTACTGGCCATACTCGACGGCGACCCCATACATACACCCGACGCAGCCCGTCTGCTGACCGACTATGTCAGACGCGACAAACTGCGCGGCCGCATTGGCAGTGCCCTGGTACTGAGCAGCTCAACGGCCCCCGAATTCGGACGCCTGCATATCGCCGATATCTACCGCAAGGCCGGTGAAAAATTCGAATTTTTCAACGACATATCAGAAGCTAAACGGTGGCTGTTCACATTACTGAACGCAGCCAAGACAGCGGTTCAAAAGCAGGAATCAAGTGCTTCTTTGTAATGCTTACGGCACACAGACACATAACGGTCGTTGCCGCCAATAACCACCTGTTCACCATCGGCCAACGCCTTGCCGTTTTCATCGGTACGCAGTACATGGTTGGCCTTGCGGCCGCAATGACAAATGGTTTTAAGCTCCACCAACTTGTCGGCCCAGGCCAGCAGGTAATGTGATCCGGTAAACAGTTCGCCGCGAAAATCGGTGCGCAGACCGTAGCACAAAACGGGGATCCCGAGCTCGTCGACCACCCGGGTCAACTGCATGACCTGCTCACGATTTAAAAACTGGCATTCGTCCACCAGCACGCAGTGTCGGGGTTTTTCACCGTGCATGGCATTGAGCAGGGAAAAAAGTTCGGTTCCCTCGTCATAGACCTGGGCTTCCGCCTCCAGGCCGATACGCGAGGCGACCCTGCCAACGCCGGCGCGGTTGTCGATGGCCGCGGTCAGGATCACCGGCTCCATACCGCGCTCGCGGTAGTTGAATGCCGACTGCAACAGGGTGGTGGATTTGCCCGCGTTCATCGCGGAGTAGTAAAAATAAAGCTGGGCCATACTTCTTATTCATTTAATCGCTGGCGGAAAACACGCATGCTACCCTAAAGCGGCAACGACTTCTAGCGCAGCGGCCTGTCGCTGCGGGGTCAGCCGATAGCGAACTCCACCGCCTGGCGGGCGTGAATTGCCGTGGTATCGAGCAATCTGACGGAGGTGTCGGCCTGATTCACCAACAAGCCGATTTCCGTACAGCCCAAGATCACCGCCTCGGCGCCGTTTGCCCCTAGTTCTTCAATAATGCGCAGGTATTGCGCCCTGGACTCGGCATCGATTTTTCCAAGGCAGAGTTCGTCATAAATGATCCGGTGAACCAGCGCCCGGTCGTTTGGCGCCGGCACCAACACCTCCAGACCGAATCGCTCTGCCAGCCTGCCCTTGTAGAAGTCCTGTTCCATGGTAAAGGCCGTTCCCAGCAAGCCTACTTTTTTAATGCCTTCACTGACGAGCACCCCAGCCGTTGCGTCGGCGATATGCAGCAGCGGAATATCAACGGCCGCCGCTATCTCGGGCGCCACCTTGTGCATGGTGTTGGTGCAGATCAGCAACACATCGGCCCCGGCGGCCTGCACCTTTTGCGCCGCATCCGACAAAATCTTCGCTGTGCCGTCCCAGTCGCCCGCGTGCTGCAGCGCTTCGATGGGCGCAAAGTCGACGCTGTACAGGGCGATTTTCGCCGAATGTAAACCGCCGAGCCTTTCTTTTACTCCTTGGTTTATCGCCTTGTAGTAACCAAGCGTACTCTCCCAGCTCATCCCGCCCAAAAGGCCGATTGTTTTCATGGCTAAATCCTAATCTTCAGACTATGTGTCCTGTCGCTGTTCACGTATCGCTTTTTTCCAGCATCCGTCGTTCGTTCGTCAATTTGAACGCCCTGTACATGCACCACAACACCACAGGAACGCTGAGAATAAACATCCCGTTGACCGTGGATTCGTTCTTAAGAAACTCAAAAACAGGTTCGCTGTCCCCGGAAAACTTTGCATATAGGCCAAGCCCAATCATCAGCATAGGGATCGCGTCTATCAAACCCAGCTTGGCCATTTCCTTTTCGATTTCTTTTATTCGTTGTTCTTTTTTCATTGTTTATTCCTTTAAATCGTGTGGGTCGAATCAGACTGACGAGTAACCGGCTGACTCCCGATTTCAACAACCTGCTGTTTTCTTTTTAGATCAAACCATACCGAGCTTACCCCAATCGCAATGCAGAAAAAAGCAGCAAAACGGATTGAGCATCTCACCGTAGAGGTTCAACCCAGACTAACGCGCCTGATGCACGTACCCTTGCTTTTCCAGCGCCAGCAGAAACTCTTTCCGTTCAAGGCCCCCGGCGTAACCGGTGAGCTTGCCGTTGGCGCCGATAATGCGGTGACAGGGCACCAGAATGCTGATCGGGTTTTGCCCGTTGGCGGCCCCGACCGCCCTGACCGCCTTGGGGTTACCAAGCTGCTCGGCTATCCAGCCGTAGCTCTTCACGTCGCCGTAGCCGACCTTCATCAGGCATCGCCAGACCCGGCGCTGAAATTCGGTGCCGGTCACATCGAGCGGCACATCGAAGGTCGTTCGCTCGGCGGCAAAATATTCGTTAAGCTGGCCTTCGCATGCCGCAATATGCGCGTTGGTTCCTTCCGGGTGAACGGTTTTCGGGTAAAAGCCGACGTAACTGAGACCCTTATCGCTTGCGATGATCGTCAGGTCGCCGATGGGGCTTTGATAGATGCGTTGTACTTTCATAATTGCTGCCATAGTTGAAAGGTGAGGTAGGAACGAAACGGCGCGCAGTTTTCCGGGTCGAACTCTCCGGCTCCGGCAAGGGCCTTTTTCACGCCGAGGTCGCCGCCGAGAAAGATGTCCGGCGCACTTTGGCCACGCAGCTTGGCGTAATTAACCGTCCAGGGGCCAATGCCCTTAAGGGCGAGCCAGCTGTCGGGCTCCGCCGCGTTTTGCTCGTCAGAGCAGTGCGCCGCGAGCGCCCTGAGCGCATTTTTGCGCGCCTCGGGCATTTTAAAGAAACCGAGTTCGCTTTCGGCAACCGCCTTAGGGCTTGGAAAATAGACCTGCTCGCCGCTGCGTTCACCGAGTTCTTCCACCAACCGGATCACCAGATTGCGCGCCGCGGCGACGCTCACCTGCTGTCCCAGCACGGCGCGAATGCCCGCCTCGAAGGAAGACCAGATCCCCGGCAGGCGCAGCCCCTCGGTCAGGGAAAACGCCGCGGGCAACTGCTGAGCCAGCAAGGTCTCGATCATCACTATGTCTGCATCGAGATCCAGCACCCGGCGAATATTGGCAACCACGTGCTGCAGCCGGGCAAGCTCGTCGATGGCGATCCGCACGCGAAAACAATGATTCGCGCCGTCGAATCTTGCGTAAAACTGCCCGCGGCTACCCGCCCATTCAAAGGCGCGACCATAACCTTCGTCGTCCAGCCATTCGAGTCCCGGGATCAGGCGAGACGCCAAAAATCCTTTCAGCGCGGGCCAATTATAGGGAGGCCGGAACGTCAGTCTGAGTTCTATGCCCCCTTCGCGTTTTTCCTTGCT
>JBNKEN010000206.1:0-4302 GCA_050288805.1 Pseudoalteromonas sp. | reverse complement strand
TATCTTCATTCGTACTAACGGGCCGCCGATGAGAAACGCCGAGTTTGATAAACAACAGGTACTGCGCGACGCCATGCAGGCCTTTATGCAATACGGCTATGCAAAAACCAGCATGCAAAAGCTGACTCAGGCCACCGGCCTGCATCCCGGCTCCATTTACTGTGCCTTCGGCAACAAACAGGGGCTGCTGCTGGCGGCCATCGGCCAATACCAGGAAGACAGGCGCCGGGCCTTCGAACAATGCTTTTTACCGGACGAGCCCGTATTGACCGGGCTGCGTCGTTATCTCGATGCCCTGGTGGAAGAATGCGTAGAGCGCAGCAGCGCCAAGGTATGCCTGCTTACGCGTACCCTGAGCGAAATCGACGGCCAGGATCCCCATGTCTGCAACATAGTGTCAACTCACCTCAACGCCTTTGAAACTGCATTGTGCGAACGGTTTGCAACGGCCCAGGCCGCCGGTGAAATCGACCCGCAGAAGGCGCCGGTAAAGATGGCGCAGTTTTTTGTTATGGGCATTTACGGCATTAGGACCTATGCTTATACCCATGGTGATGAAGAAACCCTACGCACCCTTGCCAACGAGCTGATGGACAGCGTTGTTCGCTAGATAAAAATAACAAGCAGATGTCGGGGAAGCCCATGCAAGAATTAAAGAGTCAAACCCCACCACCGCAAACACCGCTCGGCACCAAGCGCCGAATGCAGTTTTTTCTTGAACAGGTCAGGGCCAACCGCCAGTTGTGGATCCTCTCCGATGAGCACGGCGCCGTCATGCTCACCAGCGAAGATGAAGATTGCGTGCCGGTCTGGCCGGATCGCGAATTTGCCGAATCATGGGCAACCGACGAATGGGATCATTGCCAGCCCAAGGCCATACCCCTGCAACACTGGCTCGATAAATGGACCCCGGGACTGGAAGAAGACGAACTGATGCTGGCGGTTTTTCCCACCGAAGACGACGACGGCACTATTCTGTTTCCCGACGAACTGGCCTTCCAACTGGATTAAGCACCGCTCAGCCGCGGATCACCCGGGTGATAAAGCGCTTTAACGCGATTTTCTGACTCCAGTAGTCGGCGGGCCAACCACCCTTTTGTTTCAGGGCGCCGAGAAACAGCTCCGGCGTCGGCAGGGTTTGCCATACGGAAGGGAGAAACACCGCCCGCCTCACGCCGTCTTCCAGCAGCAGGCCGTCGACCCCGGGACTGAGTTCCTCCATCAGCGCTTCTTCACCCTTATTCTCCATTTCTACCAGAGGCGACAGCAAAGAGATTTCAACGCCGAGCCCGGCACGCTCTTCGGGACTCAAGGGAAAAAACCGCCTGTCTTCAAAGCCACTGGCGTAGGTGTTCTTGCAGACGTTTTGCCACAGGGGTTCCCGCGCTTCCAGCGAACCTATGCAGCCGCGCAATTTACCGTGCTGAAACAGGGTGACAAAACAGGCGACCTGTTTGTGCAGGTTTTGATAATCGGGCGACGGCGGCATACATAACCCCTGCCCCTCAAGCGCATGATCGAGCACCTGCCATACCAGGTCGACCAGACAAGCCGCTTCTTCGCGACTGAGTTCAATACAGGACAAAGCTGGCATAACCGACGACCTCCTCGTTGTCTCCCGGATGCCTGTGTTCATGGCGTGCCATCACGTCACCGGAATTGGTGTGGCTGACACAGCGGATCTGCCATTGCAGATCCCGGGCATGATCCAAAAGGCCGTTGATCGCGTAACAACCGCACGCTTGTTGGGGTTGGAGATCCGTAGCCAAAGCCTGAATATGTGCAACCGTGTTGGCATCTATTTCGTTGGCCTCGAGATAGGGGTGATAATGGCTGAGATCGCTGCTGACGACTATCAGGGTGTCGGGCGCCTCGGCAGCGAGCGCCAGCACCCGACTTACCCGTTCGGGACGGCACTGCCCGACCACGATGGGCAACAGGGTAAATTCATCAAGGCAATACTGCAAAAACGGCAGCTGTACTTCGAGTGAGTGCTCCCAGTGATGGGCGCTTTCAGATTCGACGGCCAGCTCGTGACCCACCAGCGCCTCGACACCGGCCCGATCGATGGGAATTTCACCGAGTGGCGTTATAAACACGTCGCTGTCCGGCACCGCGCATCCCTCGAGCCCCACATAATGACTGGGACCGAGCAGCACCACCCGATTGAATAACCTCGGCGCATTGCGGATAAGGCTATAAGCCTCGCCGGCCACGGCGCCGGAGTAGACATACCCGGCATGGGGTACGATAAGCGCCTTGGGCGCCATCGACAAGGCAGGTTGTGGGGTAAAAAACATCGCCAACTGATGCCTGAGTTCCACGGCACTTGCAGGATAAAACCGCCCCGCTACCGCAGATTCCCGATATTTCATCTCCCCCGCCTCCAACCGCTGACTATACTTCCAGTGTAGGTCAACAACCGGTAAATTCATCATGTATTCGCCCCCTCCGGAATTTTTTCCGACCAAGTACTGGCATGCCCTGGAGGACGGTCGCGTTTGCTGCGACGTCTGCCCGCGCAAATGCACCCTGCGCGAAGGAAAACGTGGTGCCTGCTTTGTCCGTATGCACAAAGACGGCGAAATCGTGCTGACCAGCTACGGACGATCCTCCGGTTTCTGCATCGACCCGATCGAGAAAAAACCCCTCAACCATTTTTACCCGGGCTCAAGCGTGCTCAGCTTCGGCACCGCAGGCTGCAACCTCAGTTGCGAATTTTGCCAGAACTGGGATATCAGCAAGTCGCGCGAGGTGGACACCCTGTGCGATCAGGCCATGCCCGACGAACTGGCGCAGACGGCGCTGAAATACGGCTGTAAAAGCCTCGCCTTCACCTATAACGACCCGGTCGTGTTTATGGAATACGCCATCGACGCCGCCATCGCAGCCCGCGAAATGGGCCTGAAAAGCGTGGCGGTCAGCGCCGGCTATATATGTGACGAACCGCGGGAAGAATTCTACCGTCATATGGACGCGGCCAATATCGACCTCAAGGGCTTTACCGAGCACTTCTATCACAAGATCTGCCACGGCCACCTGCAGCCGGTGCTCGACACCCTGGTTTACCTTAAAAAGGAAACCGACGTCTGGTTCGAGATCACCACCTTGCTGATCCCCGGTGAAAACGACAGCGATCAGGAACTTCACGCCATGTGCCAATGGCTCGCTGAAAACCTGGGCCCGGACGTACCGCTTCATTTCAGCGCCTTTCACCCGGATTTCAAAATGATGGACACGCCGCCGACGCCCCTTGCCACCCTCTTACGGGCCCGTGAAATCGCGCTCGGCTACGGCCTGCATTACGTGTACTGCGGCAACGTGCACAACGCCGAGTCCGACAGCACCTATTGCCCGGCCTGCGGTAAACGGGTTATCGAGCGCGACTGGTACCGACTCGGCGAATATGCCCTCGACGACACTGGCCACTGCAAGCACTGCGGCACGCAAATCGCCGGTCGCTTTGCCGGACCGCGGGAAAACTTCGGCCCGAGACGCATTCCGGTGGCCATTCACCGGGTTTAATCGTCCGATTTCGTCTCACTCTTGGCATACATTATGGCCCAAGACGTGATAGGCGGCCTGGTGCAGATGTCACCATGCTCCCTTTCGGCGCCGACTGCCGGAGCGCGAGGTGCATACCCGTTCATCTGAAACACGGCTGGTGTCGGGGCCCGATTACGGCCTTTCAAGCTGGTGAGCAAATTGTGAGACGGAATCGACCACCTGCTGGGCGCCGATGCGGATTTTTTCAATCACTTCGCTGGCCTCATGCACCCGCTCGACCACATCGGTCGCCACCTCTTTACCCTGGATGATGGTGTCGACAGCCTCCCTGGTGAGAGCGGCATTATCCGACACCACGCCGACAATTTCCTTGGTTGCCTTGGAAGTGCGTAAAGCAAGGCCCCTGACCTCATCGGCCACCACCGCAAAACCCCTGCCCTGATCGCCTGCGCGAGCGGCCTCGATGGCCGCGTTCAGGGCCAGCAGGTTGGTTTGCTCTGCGATGCCGCTGATTGCGTTGACTATGGTGCTTATGGTCTGGGATTGACTTTCCAGGGCGTGAATTTTTTCTGATGCCAGATCCATCTGACTTGCCAGTTTTTGCAACACCTGGGCGGTTTGCTGCATCTGCTCAGTGCCCTGCATCGCGCTCTTATCCGTTTCAAGTGACGTGTCGTACGCTATTTGGGCCGCCTGATTGACCTGCTGCTCTCTTTGTACCTGCTGGGTAATATCCGTGGCAAATTTAACAATTTTGTAGAGTTTGCCGTAACCATCAAATATCGGGTTATACGA
>JBNKEN010000205.1:0-3520 GCA_050288805.1 Pseudoalteromonas sp. | reverse complement strand
GGCCGGAAACGGTTAAGAAAGTTTCTTTGCCAAAGAAGTCTTTGCTGTAATCAATAGCGCCTTTGTCGGTGCGTGGCAGGTTTTCCATATCCAAGGTACTGACGCGGAACATTTCACCGGCACCTTCGGCATCGGAGCCGGTAATGATCGGTGTGCTGATCCAGTAATAGCCTTGCTCATGGAAGAAACGGTGCACCGCCTGAGCTAAACAATGACGTACCCGGGTTACTGCACCCATAATATTGGTGCGCGGGCGCAAGTGTGCATGTTCGCGCAGGTATTCCATGCTGTGGCGTTTTGGTGCCATCGGGTAGGTATCCGGGTTTTCAACCCAGCCCAATACCTCGACGCTGTCAGCCTGAATCTCAAAGCTTTGGCCCTGACCTTCTGACGCAACCAGCTTGCCGGTGACGCTGACGGAACAACCCGCAGTCAGGCGTGTAACTTCTTCATAATTATTGAGTGAATTAGGCACGACCGCTTGAATAGGATTAAACGCCGATCCGTCGTGGATGGCCAAAAACGAAATACCTGCCTTAGAGTCGCGTCGTGTACGGATCCAGCCTTTCACTGTCACCTGGGTATCGACCGCAACTTTGCCTTTTAATAGCTCTGCTATTGATGTGTGGCTCATTTTCACTCCAATGATGTAAGTTGCCTGTTGTAGTTGTGTTTGAGTGGGGATTACCCCGAATGGGGTATCTTACCTGCGATGAAACAATAAAAAAACACCCATTGGACACTCTTTGCCTAAATTCGTGACCTTTGTGCACTAAATGACCTAAAATTAACAAGTAAACCAGTTAGTTGATGGCGCGTATATGCTGAGAATCGAAAAAGATACCCGGATCCGCTGGCTCGGCCTGCTGGCGATTGTCGACTGGCTGCTGTTCCTTGTCGTGCTTGTTCTTGTGCACTATGCACGCCCCGAGGTGCCCTACGGTATCCTGCGTTACTTCGACATTGAGGTACGGGATACCTGGCTCGCCGAACCGAAAAATATCACATTATTGTTGCTTGCATGCTGCAGTGTCATGTCGATTTGTGGCATCATAATGGCCAAATGGATAAAAAAAACAATGCATCTTGCAGCGCTCAGCCAGTGGCTGTTGCTGTTTCTGGCGGTGAGTTTTAGTTTAGTGATCACGTTTTAATATGAAGCAAGCATTTATTTTGCGCGGGTTGCCCGGCTGCGGTAAATCCTACTACGCCCAGAACCTGGTCGATGAACTGGTCGGCGGCGATGAAAATCAATATGTCATTTGTTCCACGGATGATTTCTTTATCGAAGGAGACGAGTACGTATTCGACAAATTCCGCTTGCCGGAATTTCACAACCTCAATCTGGTCCGGTTTATCCGAGCCCTGTCGCAGTCGGTTCCCCTGGTGATCCTCGACAACACCAACATCAAAAAATGGGAATTTATGGCCTACAGCGAGGCGGCGACGGCCCTCGGATATCAGGTAAAAGAGGTGATAGTAGGCGAGGTCAAGGACAAGGCAATGCAGCATCTGTATGCCCAGCGCAATTGCCATAATGTGGCTTTGCGGACGATTTCTAAGATGGCCTACCAGTTTGAGTGGTAAGGAAAAAGACGTGAATAAAAAAGAAAGCCGGCTAAGCCGGCTTTCTTTTTGCCTTAGGCAAGCGCGTTATAGATGGCATCGCACAGGCGTGCGATGTCTTCGGGCGGCGTAATATACGGCGGCATCAGATAAACCAGGTGGCCGAATGGACGGATCCAGACTCCGTCGGCAATAAAGCGCGCCTGGATAGCCGCAACATCAACCGGCTCATTGACCTCAACCACGCCTATGGCGCCGAGAATGCGCACATCTTTGACGCTTGCCAGGTCGTTGCATTTGCGAAGGGCCCCTAGGGCTTCTTCTATACCACGAACCTGAGTTTGCCACTCTCCGCTTTGTATCAGCGCGAGATTGGCATCGGCCACTGCACAGGCTAGCGGGTTGCCCATAAAGGTGGGACCGTGCATCAATACCCCGGCCTCACCGCGGCTGATGCCCACGGCCACCATTTCTGTGGTCAGGGTGGCCGAGAGCGTCATGTAGCCGCCCGTCAGCGCCTTGCCGACGCACATGATGTCGGGGCAGATGTCCGCATGGTTCACCGCAAACAGTTTTCCGGTACGACCGAAGCCGGTGGCGATTTCATCGCAGATCAGCAGCACGTCGAACTCATCGCAAAGGGTTCTGAGCGTTTTTAAATAGTCCGAGTGGTAGAAGTTCATGCCGCCGGCGTTTTGCACTACGGGCTCGATGATAAAGGCCGCGACCTCATGATGGTGCTGTTCGAAATACTTTCGCAACACGTTCGCTTCATTGTCATCGAATTCACCGCCGAACGGACTGTGGGGCGCCGGCACAAACACGTGTTGAGGAAGAAAACCCTGATACATGCTGTGCATGGAGTTAACCGGATCGCATACGCTCATGGCGGCAAAGGTATCGCCGTGGTAACCCTTGTAAGGCGTCATCAACTTGTGTTTGCCCTGAATCCCCTGGCTGAGCCAGAACTGCAGCGCCATTTTGATCGCCACTTCAACACTTACCGAGCCGCTGTCGGCGAGAAACACCTTCTCAAGTGGTTCCGGGGTCATGGCAACCAGCTTTTTACACAATTCGACCGCCGGTTTATGGGTCAGGCCGCCGAACATCACATGGCTCATTTTGTCGCTTTGCTCGCGAAGAGCGCGATTAAGTGCCGGGTGGTTGTAACCGTGAAGTGCACTCCACCAGGAGGCCATGCCGTCGATGAGTTTTTCACCGCTTTCGAGATAGATATGGTTCTTATCGGCCCGTTCTACCGGATATACGGGCAGGGGGTCCGTCATGGAGGTATAGGGGTGCCAGATCTGTTCGCGATCAAAATTCAGATCGATGGGTTGATTGTTGACCATATGTAAACTTGTTGTTTGCCGGTTTGGTTGACAATGGTAAGGCAACTCGTAGACTGAGACAAAATTTTTATTCGAACAAAGAAAGAGAATCCCATGCAGCGCGCAGAAATTCGCCACGATTGGACCTACGAAGAAGTAAAAGCCTTATTTGAAATGCCGTTCAACGATTTGTTATTCCGGGCGGCCAGCGTGCACCGGATGCATTTCAATCCCAACGAGGTTCAAATCTCGACCCTGCTGTCGATCAAAACCGGCGCCTGCCCGGAAGATTGCAAGTACTGCCCGCAATCGGGCCATTATAAAACCGATCTTGAGCGGGAGCGGCTGATGGAAGTGGAGAAGGTGGTCGAGCAGGCGCGCGCCGCGAAATCCAAAGGGGCAACTCGTTTTTGTATGGGGGCCGCCTGGTCGGATCCGAAAGACAGGGACATGCCCTACATCGAAAAAATGGTGAAAGAGGTTAAGGCGCTCGGACTTGAAACCTGTATGACGCTGGGAATGCTCGACAACGATAAGGCCCATGCCCTGAAAGACGCCGGTCTAGATTACTACAACCACAACCTGGATACGTCGCCGGAATATTACCAGCAGATCATCACCAC
>JBNKEN010000204.1:0-4576 GCA_050288805.1 Pseudoalteromonas sp. | reverse complement strand
GCAAAACTTATTTAAACCAAGGTTTTGAGCTATGCTGAAACAGGCCCCGATGCCTCGCGCCAAGTTCCGGCGAAACCGGGCCATCGCACACAAGTCGGCGCGTCATGTATCAGCACAAGGCAACAGTACCTATGTGGAAATGTTTTTCTCAGTCAGGATCTGTGCAGCGATGAAAACGATCTTCAGCATTCTTGAAAACCGCGATCCCAGGCTCATCGCCAAACTCTCGTTTCTGATGATATTGATTCTCAGCGTCGTACAAATCGCGGCCGGCGGCAGTATCAATTTTGCCCCTGTGTTCGTATTTCCAATCTTGTTCAACAGCTGGTACGGATCAAAGAAAACCGGACTGTTAATGGCCGTGTTTTCAATCCTGGCATTGATATTTATCGAAGTGTTTATTTCACCGACCCGGCAGGTGACCTATCACCTTTTTATCTATACCCTCCCCTATCTTTTTACCTACCCGATATTGGCGATTCTTATCACCGACTTCAGAAATGTATACAGGGTTGAAGCAAAAGCCGCCGATACCGACATTTTGACGGGGTTGCACAGTCTCAGAAGTTTCTACGCCGAAGTGGCCAACGAACTACACAGATCCGAACGATACGATCACGTATTTACGTTGGCATACATAGACATAGATGATTTCAAGAACATCAACGATAGCTACGGTCACGCCGAAGGCGATGACCTGTTGACAGAGGTTGCCGACTGCCTGGTGTCTTCTTTACGGTCGACCGACATTGTTGCCAGACTCGGTGGCGACGAATATGCCTGCCTGCTGCCGGAGACAACGCAGGAGGAAGCAAGACACGCGTTTGATAAAACCGTCAAGGTTCTCAAAAACAGAATGCGAAGGCATAAATGGCCGGTCAGTTTCAGTATCGGCGTAGTGACATTTGTAACGCTTCCGGCCGATGTCAGCGAGGCGATAGACGCCGCCGACAGGCTGATGTACTCGGTCAAAAATCAGCACAAGGACAACATCGCCTACCATACCTACCAAAATTCCGATGAGTAAATAGCCCCCGGCCCTTTACGTCATCTTGGTATTATCGAGCGGCGTAACAACCGACGAGACATAAAAACCGCCTTGAGGCGGCTTTTTATAGAAAATATCATGGCGGGCTTTATTGTGCCTGCAAACGCATATCCTGATGAGGAATGCCATCCTCAAGATAGCTTTCTCCTTCGGCTACAAATCCCAAACCGCCATAGAAATCCAGCAGGTAGGTTTGTGCCGATATCTTGATATCCCTGCCCGGCCATAGGGTACGGCAACAATCGATGGCTCTTTTCATCAGCTCACCCGCCAGTCCCTTGCCGCGCGCCTCGGGTGCCACCAAGACGCGCCCTATGGCCGGTTCGGAACGGTTCTCGTTCGGTGCCAGGCAACGGGCACAGGCAACCAAAGCGTCGTTTTCATACACCATCAGGTGACGGGTTTCCGGGTCGATGTCGTAATCATCCAGCTCGGGGTAGGCACAGGCCTGTTCGACCACGAACACATCGATTCTGAGGCGGGCCAGGCGATAAAACGCCATCGCGTCAAATTGATCGAATTGCTTTATTTGATACTGATACATAGGGTTACTCGGGAAAATTTGAATCACGGCAAAGCCAATGCATCCCGGTGCACGGCACCGGGACAAATAATATGATTAAGCGAACAGGCGTTCCAGCTGGTCGCAAAGCTGCGACAGGTTTACATGATCATGCTCGATGGTGAGGTCAACATAACCGTCACCGTGGAAAGCCCGGTCGATTTCGATCAACACATGGGTTTTGTGCGCCTCGGGTACAAAAGACAGCTCGATTTCGCGGATCCCGAACAGACTTTGGCTGGCGGGCCTATATTCCAGTTCCTGATAACAGCCGGAAACCGACTGGAAGTTGCTGGCGCGTAAATAGCCTTTTTCCACGTCCGCTTTCACCAAGGTGAAGCCAAGCCTTTCCATCGCCTGCATCAGGGTGGTGACCGCCTCATTGGGATAAATGCGCAGCGGATCGCGATCACTGGCGTCAAGCGCCATATCGATATTGAGACCGGTTTCTATCCAGACATAGCTCTGGTTAAATCCGGCGCGGATTTCGGTGATCGGGGTTTCCGAATGTAACCGGGCTTCAAACGGTATACGCTTCAGCTCCCCCGGCTGCAAAGTGGTGCTTTCTCCGATCCGCCATTTTTCAATCACATGATTGGCGAAGTACTCGCCGTCTTCCCCTTCAACCTTGACGCGCGTCATCAACGCCAGTTCAAGACCGGAAATATCTTGGGCCACGTCGCCGCCCTGGATCAGGATCTCTGCGCTGAATTTTTGCCCCGGTTGCAGGTGCTCCGTATGCAACACGGTGTCGACCTTTGCGGCACCTATGCCAATGGAAGCCAGGATTTTCTTGAACATGCTTTACTCCTGCGTTGCAAATCCTTGTCCTTGCATCTTAACCACATTTATTTCGCCTTGTCAGTGAAAATTTCCGGTTTTGCGGAAGATGCAAAAATTTCATCGCCAAGCGAGCAAAAAAACAACAAAAACATTACCTTCTCTGGCCAATTAGATTTATTCCAGCGCCCAGATTGGGTAGACTGATGTCTCCTTAGCCGGCCCGAGTATATGATGGAACTGTTATTTTTTGCCGTAGCCTTCGTTTGCGGATTTGCCGTTTTTCAAATGAACCTTCCCCCCTTAATCGGCTTTTTGCTGGCGGGATTTCTGCTGAATCTGGCCGGGTACGAAACCACCGGGCTGCTCAATACCCTGGCCGCACTCGGCGTCACTCTGCTACTTTTTTCTATCGGCCTGAAATTGAAACTCGAAAGCCTGACAAAAACCCAGGTCTGGGCCCCGGCCTCCATGCACATCGTTTTTTCCAGCGTCCTGTTTGCGGGGCTGTTTCTGCTCATCGGCAGCTCAGGCGCCGCGCTTTTCGAGCAGCTCGACTGGCAAACCGCGTTGCTGGTCGGCTTTGCCTTCAGCTTTTCGAGCACCGTATTTGCCGTCAAGGTATTGGAACAACGGGGTGAGATGGCGAGCCTGCACGGAAAAATAGCCATTGGTATTTTGGTTATGCAGGATATCTTTGCGGTTATTTTCCTTGCCATCAGCACGGGTAAAACCCCGAACCTTTATGCGTTCGCTCTGTTCCTGCTGCCGCTGCTCAGGCCGATTCTTTTCCAGCTGCTGAACCGTTCCAAACACGGCGAACTCCTGCCCCTGTTCGGTTTCTTCTTTGCCCTGGTCGCAGGTTACCAGGCATTCGAACTGGCCGAACCGAAAAACGATCTGGGCGCACTCGTGATGGGCATGCTGTTCGCATCCCACAGGAAGGCCGGTGAACTGGCTAAATCGCTGTTGAATTTAAAAGACGTGTTGCTGGTCGGCTTTTTCCTCACCATCGGCCTCAATGCTGAACTCAGTGTTCACGCCCTGTTGGCAGCCCTCGTGATCGTCGCCCTGCTGGTTTTCAAGGTCGCGCTCTATTACCTGCTGACCAATGTATTTAACCTGCGCGCCCGCACCTCCCTGCTCAGCGCCTTCAGCCTGTCCAACTACAGTGAATTTGGCTTGATCGTCTGTGCGGTGGCCGCGAGCGCCGGCTGGATCACTTCGGAGTGGCTGGCTGTCGCGGCGCTGGCCGTTGCCATCACCTTTATCCTGGCCACACCACTTAATAATCGCGCCAATGAAATTTATGTCAGGCTGGAAAAGTGGTTACTCAGGTTTGAAAGCAATGTGCGCCTGGCAGAAGAATTACCGGTGAACCTGAACGGGACCAAAATCGTGATCTTCGGCATGGGACGGATCGGAACCGGCGCCTACGAAACCATAGCGCAAAGCTACCCCGATGTGGTGGCAGGCATAGATATCAGCCCGGAAGTCGTGACCAAGCATGTCAAACGCGGGCGCAGGGTACTCGCCGCCGATGCCACGGATCCCGATTTCTGGCAGCGCGTCAACCACTCCGAAGTACAGATGGTCATGTTAGCCATGCCCAAACACATGCAGAATATTTTTGCCCTGGAGCAGCTGAAGGTGTCGGGTTACCAGGGTCAGGTTACCGCCATCGCAAATTATCCGGACCAACAGGCGGAACTTGAACAGCGGGGTGTCGACTCTACCTATAACTTTTACCTGGAGGCAGGGAGCGGTTTTGCCGAGCATGTAAAAGAAAATCTGTTTTCTCAAACGGCAAAGAGCTAAGGCCCTGTTTATGAAACAAAATGTTTTTCGGCTAAAATATCATCAAATTAGCTTAAGCGTCGCCTAAGCGGATGATAACATTGTACCTTTTTGGCTGCCAGCTCATTTACAAAGCTTTACAAGGTGATTACCCACTCTGGCTTTAAAAGGAGTAAACTCATGGTGTCGAAAATGCTTAATGAGTCGAAACCGCTGAAGCGGACAGGAGTGAAATCCATGTCAGGTGTTAAAGTTAACCGCCCAGGTCAATCGGACAATTCGGATCTATCTGCGGCTCAATTGCGTGACGTACAGCAAAAATTAAATGAACTACAGGATGCAGGCCTGACGCCGGAAAAATTACGCAGCCTGTTGTTTCATAAAATGCT
>JBNKEN010000203.1:0-4350 GCA_050288805.1 Pseudoalteromonas sp. | reverse complement strand
GCACCTTGCCCTTTTTCAGCACGTCCTGGATGGCCATGCCGATAAAGAAAAAAATACCGGCTAAACCAAAATACAACCCTAAGGTATCAAATTCGTTTATTAACTGACTGACCATTATTGTTGTAACCCGTAAATAAAACGGCGCGTAGTGTAGCACACTAAATGGGAATAATTTAGAGCGCTTTACGATAAAAACCAGTTATTTACTGGGTTAAAAAATCAGCGATGGATTTTGTCACCGCTGCCGGTTTCTCGGCGTGCAGCCAATGTCCTGTTCCGCTGATGATCTTTGCTTTTGCGTTGGGAAACAAGGACAAGATCGCATTTCGATGATCTGCCTCAATATAGTCCGATTCGCTTCCCTTGAGGAAAAGTGTATCACACGAACAAGAATTGCTCGCATTAAGTCCCGATAAAATGTTGCCGTAATTTGCTTTAAGCGACGTCAGGTTGAAGCGCCAGTGAAGTAAACCGTCTTCGCCTTTGGCAAGGCTTTTCAGCAGGAATTGCCTTACACCGGCTTCTTTTATGTCGTCGGTCATCAGGTTTTCCGCGTCCTTCCGTGTTTGCGGCGTGCTTTTCTCCACCTTCTCCAATGCGCTGAATATGGTGTCGTGGCGGCTGTGGTAGCCAACGGGGGCGATATCAAGGACCACAAGTTTGGCGATGGCATCCGGGTGGCTTAACGCGTATTGCATGGCTATTTTCCCGCCCATGGAATGACCGACAAGGTGAGGGCGCGTTATACCCAACCGTTGACATAGGTTGTATACATCGTCGGCCATTGCAGGGTAGCTCATTTCATCGCTGTGCGGCGAGAGACCATGGTTGCGCACGTCGATATTAGTGACGCGAAAGCTCTCGGCAAGGGCATTTTTGATGACATTTAAATTATCGAGTGAGCCGAAAAGACCGTGGATCAAGACCACATCCGGGCCCTGGCCTGACTGGGTATAATGTAGCTGCATGGATTTTCCTCTGATTTGCGGCGCATTGTGCCGAGCTAATTTGCAAAATGCAAACCGTAGAGTAATGACCGAAATCAGGATATACTTTTGCCACCTCGTTAAAAAACCGCAGTAACGACAGGACAACAATGAAAAATATAGAAATAGACGACGAATTGTACCAATACATCGCCAGCAACACCCAAAGCATAGGCGAAAGTGCATCGGATATATTACGTCGTTTATTAAACTTCTCGCAAAGCCGGGAAGCGGCGAAACCTGCACCGCAGTTACCCGAACAACAAGAAAAATCGGTAGTACAACAGCAAGCTGTCACACCAGTGCCAAAATACCAAGGTAGCGTGTTCAATATCCTTAATAAGGAAGAGCTTGCAATGCAAAAGGGGGTGGTCGGACGCTTTTTGTTTATCCTTTCCGCCTTGCACCGCACGCATAAGCAAGATTTTGCCAAGGTATTGGACATCAAGGGCCGCGACAGGGTTTATTTCGCCACCAGTAAGGACGACCTTTTGGAGTGTGGCAGCAGCATGAATCCTAAGCCGATTGAAGGCAGTGAGTATTGGGTTATGACCAATTCCAACACCACGCGCAAAAAAATGATGTTACATGAAGTAGCGCTGGGATTGGGATACGACGAACAACAAGCGGAACGTATCAGAGACTATCTATAAGGAATGAGCATGGCAAACCATCCGAATGCAGGCGAAAAAGCACCTAAATCCGTTTTAATCAATGTACCGAAACTGGTGTCGGCTTATTATCTCAATGAACCGGATTTGGAGCAGAACCCGCAGCAATGTGTTGCGTTCGGAACCTCAGGGCACAGAGGGTGTTCATTTGATACCAAGTTTAACGAATCGCATATTCTGGCCATTACCCAGGCGATTTGTGATTACCGTAAGGCCAACGGCATATTCGGTCCGTTGTTCTTGGGTAAGGATACGCATGCGCTTTCGGAAGCCGCCTTCAATTCCGCCATCGAGGTGCTGGTCGCCAACGAAGTACAGGTGATAGCGCAGGAAAACGACGATTACACCCCAACGCCCGTAATAAGTCATGCCATTGTATGCCACAACCGTGAAAATCCACATGAACTGGCCGACGGTATCGTGGTGACTCCCTCGCATAATCCGCCGCAGGACGGCGGCTTTAAATACAACCTGCCCAACGGCGGTCCGGCGGATACGGATGTCACTAAATGGATAGAGGACAGGGCCAACCAATTGCTGCTTGAAGAATTAGTCGAGGTTGAGTTATATCCGTTTGCTAAGGCATCCCGTTCCGGGTTTATCAAATACGTTGACTTGATCACACCTTACGTGGACGACTTGGAAAACGTGGTTGATATGAAGGCCATTGCAAAGGCCGGCGTGCATATAGGTGTAGATCCGTTAGGCGGGTCCGGCATCAATTTCTGGCCGGTGATCGCGAAAAAGTACGCGCTGAACCTGACGGTCGTTAATGACGAAATCGATCCGCGCTTTGCCTTTATGCCGCTCGACAAGGACGGCAAGATCCGCATGGATTGCTCGTCGCCGTTTGCCATGACCAACCTGATTGCGCTAAAGGACGATTACGATATCGGCATCGGCAACGATCCCGACTACGACCGCCACGGCATAGTCACCGCTGACGGCCTGATGAATCCTAATCATTTTCTTGCGGTCGCCATCGATTACCTGTTGACCCACAGAAACTGGCGAAAAGACATCAAGGTAGGCAAGACCCTGGTATCGAGCGCCATAATAGATAAGGTGGTATTAAGCCGGGGAGCCCAGATTGACGAAGTGCCGGTCGGCTTTAAATGGTTTGTCGATGGCCTTGAAAGCGGTGAACTCGCTTTCGGCGGCGAAGAAAGCGCCGGGGCGTCGTTTTTACGCTTTGACGGCAGCGTATGGAATACCGACAAGGACGGCTTTATCATGGGGCTGCTGGCCGCAGAGATCCTGGCGGTGACCGGAAAAACTCCGAGCCGCTATTACCAAGAGCTTGAAGCCAAATTCGGAGAGCCTAGCTATAAGCGCATCGATGCGCCGGCAAATACCGAGCAAAAAGCGCGCCTGAAAGCGCTAAGTCCCGCGGATGTGAAGGCCGAAATGCTGGCAGGGGAAGCGATTTTACAAAAACTCACCCATGCGCCCGGTAACGGCGCTGCCATCGGCGGCCTTAAGGTGGTTACCGAGTCCGGCTGGTTTGCCGCAAGGCCCTCCGGCACCGAAGATATCTACAAGATTTATCTCGAATCCTTTAAGGGCGAAGCGCATTTGGCCGAGCTTGAACGCGAAGCCAAAAAGCTGGTGGATTCGGTGATCCGCTAACGCTATTTTTTTAATTCGGCCAGCCTTGATGCTGGCCGTTTTTGTATCTCTCACGGCAATATAAACACAATCATGTATACAGACACATTAAAACAAAGCGGCGATTTCCTTACGCCAACCCTTGAAAATGAATGGCATTTAGATGCCGCCAGTTTCACGCTCAATAACGGCACCCGAGTCGATATTCACGACACCGGTGTGATTGAATTTACCCCGGCGGAAAAAACCAGCAAGGACATCGTGCTTTCAAGTGCCATTCATGGTAATGAAACGGCGCCCATCGAAATTTGCCATGCCTTGATTCAGGCCGTTATCAAGGAAGAGCTGACGCTCAGCCAACATGTGCTGTTTATTTTCGGCAATCCGGCGTCAATTACCCTGGGCGAACGTTTTGTCGAGGAAAACCTCAACCGATTGTTCAACGGCACCCATGAAAAGGACGGCGGTCATATCAATCGCGAGCGAGAGCGGGCGGCCAAACTCGAGCAGTATGTGCGGGCATTTTTTACCTCCCAGGAAGAGGGGCGCTATCGCTGTCACTACGACTTACACACGGCGATACGGGATTCGAAAAATGAGAAATTCGCCGTCTATCCGTTTTTGCACGGCAAACCGTGGAAAAAACAGCAACTGCAATTTTTATTGAATTGTGGCGTGAATACGGTATTAATGATGCAATCGCCGGCGACCACGTTCAGTTATTTTTCTTCCTATCAGTTCGGCGCCGATGCCTTTACCGTCGAACTCGGTAAGGTACGCCCGTTTGGCCATAACGACATGAGCCGTTTTGAAGCGACACGCGATACCTTAACGCGCCTTATCAGTGAACCCGATGTAGATTTCGGCGAATTCGATCGCGCCAATTTCGAACTTTTTATCGTGCATCGAAGCATTAATCGCACCCGCGAGGATTTTCATTTCAGTTTTGCCGACGACGTGCCTAATTTTACCGGCTTTGCCCGTGGTGAATTGATGGCAACCGACGGTGATGTAGAACACCGTGCCGAGGTCGACGGCGAGGCGATTATCTTCCCAAATGCCGGTGTCGCCCTGGGGCAACGGGC
>JBNKEN010000202.1:0-4375 GCA_050288805.1 Pseudoalteromonas sp. | reverse complement strand
GGCGCAGACAGTCCCATCATCAGCTTCATCAAAGAGGTCTTGCCGAACCCGGACGGCGCAGTAAGCACAACACATTCCCCCGCTTCGATGAGCAAATTGAGATTCTGAAAAAGATAGGGTTCATTGGAGTCGTACTGAAATGCCAGATCCCTGATTTCCAGCCTGCCTCCTACCTCTTGCAGCATGGGGTAATCAGTCTCGAGAGATTCTTCCGTTTCGGCCAGGGCAATATCGGCAATCCGACTAAGATGGAGTCCCATCATTCGCCACTCGAACAGTTTGTCCAAAAACAGCTGAGAGCTGCTGGTAAATTGCTGACGATAGGCCAAAAAAGCGAACAGTAAACCCACCGTCATGGTGTCGTTCAGAACGAAAACGGCACCGACCCAAATCAGCAGGATATACTCGATACCGTACACCAGCTCTTTTGCCGTCACCTGAAAAATATTGAAACGCCCGACCTTAATCTCGGTATTTATCCAGTCGGCCTGGGCATTCTCGAGTTTAGACTGCCGCGTAGCTTCACCGTTAAAAATCTTGACCGGAAGCACGGAGCGAACGGACTCGTAAAAAAGTGAGTCGCTGACCGCCTTAAGCTGCAAACTTTCCTTGGTGGCATTTCTCATGGGCTGGAACAATGCCAGTCGAATAACAACAAACAAAGCAGCGCTGGAAAGCGTGATAAGTCCCAGCAGGGGACTGACGAAAAACATCAGGGTCAGCGTCAACAACGCCATCAGGCCATCCAGCATACCCTCAACAAACCCGTCGCTCAGCAAGCGTTTGATATAGTCCAGCGACTGAAAGCGAGACAGCACATCACCGACATAACGCTTGTCGAACCAGGTCATCGGCAGCCGTAACATATGACGCATCAGGTTGGCCACCAGCTGGATACCCAAAATAGAACGCAGATACAGCACAACCCAGGCGCGAATAGCTCGAGTCGCGACCTGCAGCAGGAGCAGCAAGGTAAATCCTATGCCCAACATCCAGAGGAACTGGTGGTCGTTGGTCACGATAACGTTATCTACAACCAGCTGAATAAAGTAAGGCGCCACCAGAATAAAGCTTTGCATCACAAGTGACAGTACCATGACCTGGCCCAGGCTGCGTTTGAGGCCGGTGATCCTGCGCCATAACAAAGAAAAGCCAAGAGATAATTCTTCATCCTGGGGCTGAAAATTCTCCGAAGGGCGCAGTTCGACGGCAACCCCGGTAAACGATCTGGAAACCTTGTCCCAAGGACACCAGACTTCCCCCTTGGCCGGGTCATGGATCAGAATACCGTCTGATTTTACCGTTTTAAGCACCACGAAATGACACAGATCCCAGTGTAAAATCAAAGGGTGACTGAAAGACTTAAGCTGTTCGAGTTCCAGCCTCATCGGACGGCCGACCATTTCCAGCTGATTGGCTATCGAAATCAACTGCTTGATCGTCGCCCCTTTGAGGCTTATCGGAAATTTTCGCCGCAGGCTGATAAGGTCAAAGCGATGACCAAAATAACCGGCGATCATGCAAAGACATGCCAGACCACATTCGGCACCCTCACTCTGAAGAACAACCGGCAACCGAGGTTTCATACTAAAACGCAGTTTCTCGAGCAATGCAGTCATGACTACCTTCCTTGCATCTTTTCGGTAAAGGGATCAAACAACCAGGACAGCAGGCTGCGCGTTTCACCCAACACATCTGCATCCAAGGTCATGCCCGGTTGCAAGCTCACCAGCTTGCCGTGTGCCTGAATGGTCTGGCGCACCAATCTGACCTGAGCCCGGTATACGGGCGAGTCCACCAGATTGGATGCTTCCGCCTGCTGCGGCTCGATCAATGTCTTGGATATCCCCTCAATCCGGCCTTCGAACAGACCGAACTTCTGGTAGGGAAAAGCGTGATATCGCATGTTGATCATTTGTCCCTCGTCGATAAGTCCTATCGCGCTGGTGGGTATGTAAATTTCCGCAACCAGGTCGCTGGCCTCCGGCAGCACATTCATCAACGCGCTCCCCACCTCGGCGAAATGACCATCGCGGTAGTAGATGTTCGAAACGATACCGTCGTGAGGGGCCGTGATCACATACGCCTCCTGCGCTCCCGTGCTTGCTATCTGGCGCTTGAGATCGGCTATCTTCTGCTGGTATTCGAGGATCAGGGAACGTCCTCGCACCTCTATGTTCTTGCGTTTCAGGCGTTCATTTTCCGCATGGTTGAGCAGGTCCTGGCGTTCTTTTTTCAATCCTTTGACGGCAATGCGCTTCTCGATAAACTGGGCGTATTTGCCGTTGTATTCGACCTTAGTGATCTGTTTTTTCTTGTACAGCGACTCGATTTCCGACAACTCACGCCCCAGGATCTCCTGATACTCCTGCTCCAGTTCCAGCTCTTCGACCAGGTGCTGCGCGTCTCTTTGGAACTGCGCTATGTTGCGGTCAATTTCCTTGAGTTCGAGGTGGTTGAGGCTTTCCTGAAACTCTATCTTCTGCTCAACCAAATGCAGGCTTTGTTGCAAACTTTCTCCAACCTGTTTGGAAACCGACCCGGATACCCCGGTCTGGTCGGTTCTTACCTGATACAAGGGTTGCCCCTTAACAACCCGCTGTCCTTCGTCAACATACAGCTTTTCGATCACGCCCGCCTGACGCGGCATGACCTTAGTAATGCCTCCGGGACTTTTTAAAATCCCTTTGACCCGGGTTGTTTTGGTAAAGTCGGAAAGCCCCAAAAACAACAGAACCGACAGCAGAGCGGCGACAAAAAACAGGCAGATAAAGGTAAACGAAAGCGGACGAATCATGATCACTTCGCCTTGCAGGCCGATCTTGGCTTCGATCACTTCGGGCCGAATTATCGAACGTCGTTTTGTTTGCGTCATAACTATTTCACTTACCTGCCCCGCGAGGATGGCCCAGAATGACAGTCCCAGGATTTCCTTCGCACTAGCCCAGCTTCATCCAATGGAGGAAGAATCTCTCTTTGTTAAAAAAAGGGTATGAAATCTGGCCTTTAAACAAAACAATCAAGCCAGAAATTAAAGGTAATTGTCCGGTTTTTGACAGTTAAAAAGTTAACCATACTTACTGCCAATTAGAGCAAACAAAGGAGCATGCTATGAACAAGCACGAAACCGTCCCATTTGAATCAGATGCGGAGCTATCCGAGGAGGAAATCAATTTATTTGACGAAGAGGAGTTGGAATTCATGGGGGGTGGTACAAGCCCTAATTTAGGGTGCGTCCGTCCGGACGAAGGATAACTTAACCAAGCCCCTCTGCGTTCGTTCGATCATCAGGGGGGCTAAAGACTCCATGCCGTTTCCCGGCCGAATTTGATTTCCGTTTCATCTCTACCTGGCCAAACAAAGGTAGTAAGCACCTAAAAAATGTCGCCTCGTTCAATCTCAGGGAAAACAAACAGTGATAAGAAATCAGTTAAACAAGACGACAAAAGGACAGTGACCGAAATTCATCCTTTGGCAGACGGTCACTCTTGTGAGGTGAATAATCAGGCAACGCTGCTGACGGCTATAATTTCTTCCTGACTGTATAATTTAGGTAATTTAGTCGCAGGGCAACCCAGTTCTTTTTTATCCAGGCTTACAAAGCCCCTGGTCCATAATTCCATTTTCTTGCCATTGATTTCCACGCTACCGTCTCGATTGATCCGACCCAAATCATTCCTGTCATCATCAAACATCACGGTACATTTAGCAATCCGGCCGTCGGCGCGAATAGTCAGGTGCCGAGGCATAGAGGCATAACAAATATAGGGGTTGTCCGCCAAGTTATATTTATCGGTTTGTTTTTCAGGCGACAATATCTGTTTCATTTCGTTAATCAGCTCACCTACGCTCGCTTTATCCTTGGGTATATACTGACTGACATCGCCTTCTACACTATCACCCAAGTTTGAAATAGCCCGAATAGTTGTCATATAACGTTTATCGTCACCGAACTGTTGCTTAAGTTTTTTGCTTAATGCCAGCATTGCATCTGCGTTATCGCGAGTCACATGTAACCGCAAAGCCAGATGAAAATCGAAGTCGGTTTTCTGGTAGCCCAGCAGGTTTTCCCAAATCCGCTCAAAGGTGCCTTTGCCGCTGATCATCTTCCTTGTTTTGTCGTGCTGCTCGGCAATACCATCCAGCGTAATCTGGTAATCTATTATGCTCAGATCGATAAATCTGCTGAACATATCCTGGTCGAGCAAATAACCATTTGTCGTCATATGCGCAAGAAACTGAAAGCCATGTTTCGCTTGCAGCATTTTTATATGTTCGGAAATTTCTATGATGGCTTTCTCATTGAGCGTAGGTTCTCCGCCAAACCACTGAACAACTAATCTTTTTAGATTCGAGGCTGAACCGGAAATCAAGT
>JBNKEN010000201.1:0-8062 GCA_050288805.1 Pseudoalteromonas sp. | reverse complement strand
CGCTTTGTCGTTTACGTTTTAATCTGGCAAGTTATAATACACCGTTTATTTTCGTAGCTAATTCTTTTGCGTTCGCCGTTTCCGCGAACGACCAATGACAGTTTTTTAGGATATTCAGTGGCAAAACAAATTCAGGCAGTTCGCGGCATGAACGATTGCCTGCCGGGTGACACGCAAGTCTGGCAGAAGGTAGAAGACATTTTACGCCAAACGGTGGCTTCCTACGGCTACCAGGAGATCCGCTTTCCGATCGTTGAATCGACGGATCTGTTTAAGCGCTCTATCGGTGAAGTCACCGACATCGTCGAAAAAGAGATGTACACCTTTGAAGATCGTAACGGCGACAGCCTGACCCTGCGCCCCGAGGGCACCGCCGTGTGTGTCCGCGCAGGCAACGAAAACGGTCTTTTATATAATCAGGAACAGCGCCTGTGGTATATGGGCCCCATGTTCCGCCACGAGCGTCCGCAAAAAGGGCGTTATCGCCAGTTCCACCAGTTCGGTCTGGAAGCCTTCGGGATTGCAACGGCAGATATCGACGCCGAAGTGATCCTGCTGACGGCGCGCCTTTGGCAACAGTTCGGTATCAGCGAGCACGTGCGTCTGGAGCTGAATTCGCTCGGTTCCAACGAAGCGCGTGCGAACTATCGCGATGCCCTGGTGGCCTTCCTTGAGCAACACATTGATGCGCTGGATGAAGACGCCAAACGTCGCATGTATTCAAACCCGCTGCGTGTGCTCGACAGCAAAAATCCGGATGTACAGGCTGCGCTTACGAATGCACCTAAGCTGTCCGAATACCTGGACGAGGAATCGCGCGCGCATTTTGCCAATTTGTGTGAACGTTTGGATGCGGCCGGCGTCAAATACGTGGTTAACGAGAAGCTGGTGCGCGGTCTGGACTATTACAACCGCACCGTATTCGAATGGGTGACCGACAGTCTGGGTGCGCAAGGCACCGTCTGTGCCGGTGGCCGTTATGACGGTCTGGTCGAGCAACTGGGCGGCAAGGGCACGCCTGCGGTTGGTTTCGCCATGGGCATGGAGCGTCTGGTGCTGATGCTTCAGGCGTTGGATTGCGTAGGTGAAATCCGTCGCAATGCGGATGTGTTCGTGGCCGCCATGGGCGACAAGGCGAGCATTCAGGCGCCGGTGATAGCCGAACAACTGCGCGGCAGTGTTCCCGGTCTTCGTGTGCTGGTTCACGCGGGCGGCGGTAACTTTAAGAAACAACTTAAGCGGGCAGATAAGAGCGATGCGCTTATCGCTTTGATCCTGGGCGAAGACGAACTGGCTCAGGGCGTGGTTACGGTAAAATATCTGCGCGAACAAAAAGAACAAGTCACGCTGACATTAGAACAAGTCACTGCGCTTTTAGCTGACTTAGTGTAAGAGGTTTTAAGATGGAAATTTATTCAACAGAAGAACAACAAGCCGAAGCGATTAAACGCTTTTTCCGCGAAAACGGTACCTCACTGGCGGTGGGCATCGTCCTGGGTCTGGGCGGTCTTTATGGCTGGAAAGCCTACAACCAGCATCAGATCGAAACCGCTGAAGCGGCGTCGGATGCCTATATTCAGCTGGTTGAGGGCGCCGACAAAGATAAAGAGCAGTTGCTGAGCAAGGCCGATGACTTTATCGCGCAAAACGGTGACAGCAGTTACGCCGTGCTGGCAGCCTTCGTGGCGGCCAAACAGGCGGTTGAACAAAACGAGCTGGACAAGGCCGCAGAAAAGCTGAGCTGGGCGCAGAGCCACAGCCCGAGTGAAGAGCTGAAGGCCATCGCAACGACGCGTCTGGCTCGCGTTCAGCTGGCGCAAAAGAATTTTGATAAGGCGCTGGCGACCCTCGACAGCAAATTGCCGGAAGCGTTTTTTGCCGCTGTTTCTGAGCTGAAGGGCGACATTTACCTGGCCCAAGGCGACAAGGAAAAGGCGCGTTCTGCCTATCAGGCGGCGGCCGATAAGGGCGGTTTAGAAAACAACCCGCTGCTTCAGATTAAACTGGACGATCTGGCAGTAGCTGGCCCGGCCGCTTAAGGGTAATTAGCCGATGAAAAAAATAACAATGGCGACCCTGGCTCTGTGCATGGCTGCGCTGGCGGGATGTTCATCCAGTGAGGATGAAGAAGACGTTGAGCTGAAATTGCCCGAAATCGTCAATCAGTTTGAGACCCAGGTTAAATGGCAGGAAACCGTGGGGGATGGCGTAGAGCACTACTTTTCTCGCCTGAGCCCGGCCGAGCACCAGAATGTCGTTTACATGGCCGATCGCAACGGCATTGTTGAGGCGCTTTCCCTGGAAAACGGCAAAACGCTTTGGCACACCGACGTGCGTTCCGATTCTTCGTTCTGGCCTTGGCAGGATGAAACCAGCGCCAAATTGTCGGGCGGCATTTTGCAGGCCTACGGCAAATTGTATATAGGTTCCGAGCATGGTGAAGTCATTGCGTTGGATCGCGAAAGCGGCGAAGTGGTGTGGCGTAAGGCCGTACCCGGAGAAGCGCTTTCCAGACCTGCCGCCGGTGACGGCCTGGTTTTCGTTAACCTCGGCTCGGGCAAATTGCTGGCCCTGCATCCGGATACGGGCGAAGAGCGCTGGCGCTTTGAGCAGGAAGTACCGGCGCTGACCCTGCGCGGCTTGAGTTCACCGACCGTTGCCAACGGCGGCGTGCTGGTCGGTGAAGAAAGCGGCAAACTGGCCGTGCTTATTTCCGACAGCGGCTTTACCGCCTGGAAGGCCGATATTGCCGTTCCTAAGGGAGCCTCCGAATTTGAACGTCTGGTGGATGTAGATACCCAGCCGATTGTCAGTGGCGCATTGGTCTACACCATTGCCTATAATGGTAATTTGGCTGCGGTGGATATTCGTAGTGGTAATCTGGTGTGGAAACGCGAATACAGCAGTTATCGCGAGTTCGCCGTCGACGGCCAGGACATCTATGTGGTCGACAGTGACGGCGTTGTGTATGCGCTGGATAAAAACTCGGGTATTGAACGTTGGAGCCAGCCTGCACTGCGTGGTTGGTACCTGACAGGACCAGCCGTTGCCGGAGGATACATTGCCGTAGGTGATCAGGAAGGTAACCTGCACTGGTTGGATCGCAGCAGCGGCCAGTTGGTTGCACGTCATGAATTCGACAGTTCGGGTATTTATATCGAACCCCTGGTCATCGGAGATACCCTGTTGGTAGTGACCCGCGACGGCGAAGTCAGCGCGGTCAAAGTACCCTAAGCCGGCCGCAACCGTGAATTTTGCAAGGCTTCGCTTAGCGAAGCCTTTTGTTGTTTATTGAAGAGGTAGTTTATGCTTCCCGTGATCGCCCTGGTAGGGCGTCCCAATGTGGGCAAATCCACATTATTTAACCGTTTAACTCGTACCCGGGATGCCCTGGTGGCCGATTTCCCGGGGCTGACCCGCGACCGTAAATACGGCCAGGCCAATTACGACGGCTATGAATTTATTGTGGTGGATACCGGTGGTATCGACGGCAGTGAAGAAGGGATCGAGACGGAAATGGCCGAGCAGTCATTGCTGGCGATCGAGGAAGCAGATGTTGTCTTGTTTCTGGTCGATGCCCGTGCCGGGATGACGGTGGCGGATCAGGCCATTGCCCAGCATTTGCGTAAACAGGAAAAGAAGGTTTTCCTGGTGGCCAACAAAACCGACGGTATTGACGCCGATTCAAACTGTGCCGAATTTTATCAGCTGGCGCTTGGTGAGGTATACCAGATTGCAGCGGCTCATGGCCGTGGCGTTACTGCGTTGCTGGAAACGGCGTTGCAGCCGGTGATCGCTGAGCTGGCCGGTGAACAGGATGAAATCGAAAGCGACGATCATGCGTTGGCCGACCTGTATGGCGAGGGGGTGGAAGCCCCCGAAGGTGAAGATGCCGAGGCGATTGCCAACAAGCCGGTTAAGCTGGCGATTATCGGTCGACCCAATGTCGGTAAGTCGACACTGACAAACCGTATTCTCGGTGAAGAGCGGGTGATTGTTTACGATATGCCGGGCACGACCCGGGATTCTATCTATATTCCGATGACCCGTAACGACAAGGAATACGTGCTGATCGACACCGCCGGTGTGCGCAAGCGTAAGAAAGTCAGCGACGTGGTCGAGAAGTTTTCCGTTATCAAAACGCTGCAGGCCATCGAAGATGCCAACGTGGTGCTGCTGGTGATCGATGCCCGCGACGGGATCTCGGACCAGGATCTCAGCCTGCTCGGTTTTGCGCTTAATGCAGGCCGCTCCCTGGTGATCGCGGTCAATAAATGGGACGGCCTGGATAACGACGTGAAGGAACACATCAAGTCGGAATTGGATCGCCGCCTTGGGTTTATCGATTTTGCCCGTATTCACTTTATTTCCGCCCTGCACGGTACCGGCGTAGGCCACCTGTTTGAATCGGTGGACGAGGCCTTTGCATCTGCAACGAAACGTATCAGTACGGCCATGCTGCGCCGTATCATGGATATGGCCCAGGCGGATCACCAGCCGCCTCTGGTGCGCGGTCGTCGGGTTAAGCTGAAATATGCTCACGCCGGTGGTTACAACCCGCCGATTATCGTTATTCACGGTAACCAGGTACACGAGCTGCCGGACAGCTACAAGCGTTACCTGATGAATTACTATCGCAAGGCGCTCAACATCATGGGCACGCCGATCAAGATAGAGTTCCGCGAAGGCGACAACCCTTACGCTGGCCGCAGCAACAAGATGACCCTGTCGCAGCAGCGTAAGCTAAGGTCTATCAGCCGGGAAACCCGGAACAAATAAAAAAGGCGAGATTTATCTCGCCTTTTTTCATGCTCATCCCTAAGCCTCGATGTCGCGAGGCTTGTTCGTCATTCCGGCCCGAGCATCAAAGCCGTTATTCTTTCCCCATGATTTGTCCTGTGGTCAGCGCTTAAACTTTATGCTGTAATGAAGTGATAAAGAAATAATCACTTAATTTCCATGGAATTTGTCACTACCACTATCTATGTAGACGATGTCGAAGAAGTGCTGGATTTCTATTTTCAGGCCTTCGGATTGAACACCCGATTGCTTGATGAAAACGCGGCCTATGGCGAGCTGGATACCGGCGCGGTCAAAATTGCCTTTGCGACCCATCCCTATGCCCAGTCGCGTTTTAAACAGGGCTATATTCGCAGTCAGCCGAAACAGCCGCCCCTTGGCTTTGAACTGAGTTTAGCGTGCGATAACCTGAGTGCTTCGTATGATAAGGCGGTGGCTGCCGGAGCCGAGCCCCTGAGCCCGCCGCATCTGTGTGACGGCGGGGAAAAAAGGGCCTACGTCAGGGCCATCGAAGGAACCTTGGTGGCGCTTTGCGCCCGTTGAAAAGGAACTTGAATAAATGTTTATCCGTTTTAATGTGTTTGGCCTGCCCCTGTGCGTTCAGCGCAAGGAAGGCGAATGGCTGTTGTTTCGCGATTCCCTTACCGGGATAAAAACGCGAATTTACGATGTGGTGATTCCTTCTGAATTGGCGCAAGACGAGCTGCCGCGTTACCTGGCAGACATCTACCACGAATATGCCTTGGGCGTGAAAAACGAGGTCGTGCGTCTTTAGGCGAAACAGCTTTCGGCAATCAATCGTTTTATGATCTCCTGCGAAGGAGTGATCTTCTCCATGGCGAGAAATTCATCCGGCTGGTGCGCCTGTTCGATGGAGCCCGGCCCCATTACGATGGTTTCACACCCGAGCTGCTGAATAAACGGCGCCTCGGTGCAGTAATTGACCGCCTCGGCCTTCTCGCCGGAAATCTTTTCCGCCAGCCTGACCAGACTGCTGTCCGGTGAGCCGCTGAATGCGGGGATCGGCTCATGCATATCGACGACCTCTACGCTGCCGGGATACTGGTCGTTGATTTCCTTGGTGGCGCCGAGCAGCAAGGCCTGCAGTTCCGCGATACTGAGCCCGGGCAAAGGGCGCATATCCAGGTGGAGTTCGCAACAGCCGCAGATGCGGTTGGCATTGTCGCCGCCATGGACATGACCCAGGTTCAGGGTCGGGTAGGGAATGGCAAAATGTTCTTGTGAATATTTATTCTTAAGTTCCTCTTTCAGTTTCAACAGATTCGTGATGATCTTGTGCATCACCTCAATGGCATTCAGCCCTCGGTCGGGATCCGAGCTGTGTCCCGAGCGCCCCGTCACGCGAACCATCGAGGTCATGTGTCCCTTGTGGGTGAAAATAGGCGTCATGTTGGTCGGCTCGCCGATGATGCAACGCGCCGGTTTGAGCGCGGTGTGGCGGCTGATTTCCATCGCACCCGCCATGGTTGTTTCTTCGTCGGCGGTGGCCAAAATCATCAGCGGCTCGGTTTGTGTTGTGGTATCCAGCTCGCTTATTGCCTGCAGCACAAACGCAAAGAAGCCCTTCATATCGATACTGCCAAGGCCATAGAGGCGATTGTCCTTCTCGGTCAGGGTAAAGGGATCGCGGCTCCAGCGTGCGTCGTCGAACGGCACCGTGTCGGTATGCCCGGCCAGCATCAGGCCTCCGTTACCGCTTCCTCTGCGAGCCAGTAAATTGTATTTCCCCGGCGCGCTTTGAAGTTCGCTGATCTCGCATTGGAAACCCAACTCTTCCGCCCACTGTGCCAGCAAGGTTATCACCGGCAGGTTACTGTGGCTCAACGCCGGGTCAAGAGAACTGATCGACGGGGCCGCGATGAGTTGCTGATACATAGACAAAAAGCCGGGTAGCGACATAAGAATTCCAAAAATAATTGCACAAATGGGTTGCATCACACTATAAAAGCATTTAAATTGAATATCAATTCACTTTTTTAGCATAAATATATAAGGGTCAGGTGCCGATGACAATGTTACGACGATAACCGCTTTGATTATTTTAAGCCATAGTAAGTAGTTCAATATAGTAAACGAGTTATCAGATGAATGTAGCTATCATTGGCGCCAGCGGATACAGCGGTGCAGAGCTGGCCAGCCTGGTCGAAACCCATCCCGCATTGGGCTTGGTGGGATGTTATGTATCGGAGAACAGTCTCGATAAGGGCAGGCTGCTGAGCGAGCTTTATCCGGAGCACCTTGGCCTGTTGGATCTGCCGCTGCAACCGCTGAGCGATGAAGCCGTGCAGCAAATCGGTCTGGATGCGGATTACGTCTGCCTTTGTACCGACCATAAGGTGAGTGTCGAGCTGGCCCCGGTATTTCTCGCCATGGGCAAAAAGGTATTTGACCTGTCTGGCGGTTTCCGTTTGACGAATGCAGCGCACTATCCCGAATTTTATAGCTTTGAACACCCGTATCCGAACCTGCTTGACGAGGCCGCTTATGGTCTTGCCGAATGGAATGCGGATGCCATTCCCGATGCACAGTTGATTGCGGTGCCGGGGTGTTATCCCACGGCGGCGCTGAATGCCCTGAAGCCATTGAAGCAGGCCGATTTGATAGATACCCAGCCGGTTATTATCAATGCGGTGTCCGGTGTGACGGGCGCAGGTCGCAAGGCCAATATCGCCACCCAATTTTGTGAAGTTTCGCTGTCTCCCTACGGCTTATTCACGCACAGGCATGGCCCGGAAATCGAGCAGTATCTGGGTCATTCCGTGCTCTTTACTCCCCATCTTGCGGCGTTTCCCCGCGGCATTTTGGAAACCATTTACCTGACCTTAAAACCCGGTATTACCCCGCAACAAGTGGCCGCAGCCTACAGCCTGCTGGCAGACGAAAAACTGATCCGCTTGCTGGACGAGGGCCTGCCGTCGATCAAGGGCGTCGCCAGGCAGGCCTATGTGGATATCGGGTGGCGTCAGCAGGGGCAACAACTCATTGTGACGGTGGCAATCGACAATTTGCTTAAGGGCGCTGCGGGGCAGGCATTGCAGTGTATCAATCTATGCATGGGGCTGGCGCATCATACCGGTCTTACCAAGGAGGCGAAATGAAAACCTGGGTGATCAAATTAGGTGGTGCGGTACTGAACGGTTCTGACAGCGCAAAAGCGCTGCTGGAGGTACTGGCGGCTCGCAAGGATGAGCAGTTTTGTATCGTGCACGGCGGTGGTGCGCTGGTTGACGCCTGGTTGCAG
>JBNKEN010000200.1:0-7157 GCA_050288805.1 Pseudoalteromonas sp. | reverse complement strand
CTTGATATTTCCTGCCAACAGGGTTACTGCGAGCTGGTGCTGCGCGATTTCGGTCCGGGCATTGAGCCGGACAAAATGAGCCAGATTGGGAGCCGGGCGGTGCCAAGTGACGACGGACTGGGGCTGGCGGTGATGCTGTCAAACGCCACGGTCGAGCGCCTGCACGGCCAGCTTAAACTGGCCAATCACCCCGAAAGGGGGGCGCTGGCGAGTGTCCGTTTACCCGAGGTAAAAAATGAAAATTCTGCTCATTGAAGATGACGCGGCCTTTGCCGCAACGCTTGCACGGCGACTGGCGGCGCAGGGTCATGAGGCCCAGGTGGCGGACAACGGCTCAGATGCCCTGCTGTGTGCCAGAAGCAGCAAACCGGATGCGGTGGTGCTCGATATGAAGTTGGGTGAGGAGAGCGGTCTGACGCTTATCACTCCCTTGCGCGCCGTGTTGCCCGAAAGCCGTATCGTGCTGCTGACCGGCTTTGCCAGCATCGCCACCGCGGTGGAAGCGATGCGGATCGGCGCCGATGATTACCTGGTAAAACCGGTAGACAGCCAGACTCTGCTAAGGAGCCTCGGCGGCGAATCGTCGTTGCAGCTGGCCGATCAGGAGGGCGTCATGTCGCCGGAACGCCTTGAGTGGGAGCATATTCAGCAAATACTGGCATCGAACCAGGGCAACGTGTCGGAAACCGCCCGCCAGCTCGGGATGCACAGGCGTACGCTGCAACGTAAACTGCAAAAAAAGCCCGTCGTGAGATGACGGGCTTTTGCGTCGTGCAATCCGGCTAGTTGGATCCGTTAGTAACTGTATTCCAGCATCAATGAAACGCGTCGGCCAGGCGCGGGCAGTTTCTCACCCAGCGCCAATTCGCTGCCGGCGGCGCGGTTCAGGCCGGACAGATGAGGTGCGTAGAAACGATCAAACAGGTTTTCCACATTGGCTTTCAGCAAAAGGCCGGCGCCGAAATAACGAGTCAGCCCCATATCCACCACGGCATAGCCCGCGCTCGGCCTTTCATTATTCAGTGCAGCCACCCGGTTTTGCCGCGCGTAGGCCTTAAGCCCCGTATTGAACGCCCAGTCGCCGTTTTGGTAATGCAGATTGAAGCGGGCATTGAGAGGAGCAATCCGGTACAGCGCTTCATCTGTGTCGCGGTTATCGCCGCGGACATAGCTTGCTGTACCCGAGAATGACAGGGCGTTGCTTGCATTGTAGCGCCAGTTCAGATCGGCGCCGTAGAGGCGGGCGTCCTGATTGGCAAACTGCAGCGGCAGCGGATCGCCCATCATGGACGCCACCATGCGAACCCGCATATCGACGCTCGGGCGGCCGGTAATGTAATCGTCGATGCGTTGGTAGAACAGCTGCGGGCTGACCTGCCAGTCGGTGGTTCGGGCATCCAGGCCGAGATTCAGCTGATAGGCGGTTTCCGGTGAAAGCGTCACGTCACCGACATAGGTTTTTCCGTCCGCCAGGCCGCCGGATGCCTGCATCGGCAGCCACAGGTAACGGGCCTGGTATCCGGCTGCGCGTTGTTTTACCGCCGTCGCCGCGTGCACCGACAGGGTGTTTGAAAGCGGATGGCGGACGCTCAGCGCGAGATCATAGGTGAGATCCCGTTGACTGCGATCGGCATTGTTGAAATCCTGCTGCAGGGCCAGCACCATGGGATTCATCATGGCCATGGAGCTGCCGACTTCATCTGCATCGGCCTGGTTCCATTTAACTCGTCCTCCGGCGGTCACGCTGTGTGCGCCGAGATAGCCGTTCCACTCGGCGAACAGGCTGTAACGGCTGTCTTTGACACCGGCAAAATTGATAACGAAAAAACTCTCCGCGCTGGGATTGCTCAGGTTGGCATCGTGATTCGAGTGCACAATATCCAGGCCGTACAACCAGTTTTCACGGGCCAGTGTCAGGCGGGCATCGATACTTTCGCTGGTGGCATGGGTATAGCGTTTTTTGCTGTCGTTCGGCACCTGGCGATCGCTGAAGTTATCCATGCCGTGATCCGCGTCCTGGTAGCCGACCCGCCAGTTGACCTCGCCAAGGGATGTCTGGTGCCGACCATCGAGGGTGAAACGGCTGGTGCGAATGTAATCTATGTCCATCGGCAGGGCCGCGGTCAGGGCATTGCCCGTGTTGGTACGCAGCCAGGCGGCATGGTAGAGGCCGTTATCGCTCTCCAGTGCCATATCAAGACCGAACTGTTCCCTTTCATATTCATCGCGACCGGTGGCGCGGCCCAATCCGTCTTCACTTTCGTGGCCGACCTGGCGGCTGAAAAACAGCTGGCCGCCGTAGCTGCCTGACCCCATCGCCAGACGCGCGGCCGCGGTATGGGCAGGATCCGGTTGCAGGGTGCTGAGCAGTATCTGGCCTTCATTTCCCTTATCGGTGGAGGCTTTTTTCAGAGCTACCACGACGGCACCGCCGAAGGTATCCGGCGCGACGCTGACCGGGGCGATACCGCGGTATACTTCAACCCTGTCGACCATCACCGAAGGCGCATAGCTCAGCGGTGCATCCATGCCGTTCGAACCGGCGCCCGAAAGTTGGTTGCCGCCCACCAGGGTTGCGACTCGGTCGCCATATTGGCCGCGATACTGGGCAAACCCGGATATGGTGCCGTTGTCGTTGCGGTTGGCTCCAGGCACCTGATCGAGCCAATGGCCGACATCCGGGGCGGTCAGGTTGCCCTCGGCAAGCTCGGTTTGTTGTGCATTGCTTGCCGGGGCGGTGATGGTAATGACGTCCATGGGCGTGGTGGCGGCAAAGCTTGGCGTATTAAAAAGAGCCGTGCAGAGCAGCGCGGTGCGGGAATAAGAAAATTGTTTCATCATGTCTCCAAACAGTTTTCCGTATTTTCAAATTCCTCACCGCGAATGCCAAGGCAATAACCGGATAGTGCGACAATATGTCGCAGCGTTTGCGGCCACAGACGGTTTGCTGAGGGGACGTTTATTAACTAAAGTGAAATAACGTCCCCCGGAGTTGTGCTATGAATTTGTCGGAGTTGAATTTTCTGGCCATCATATTGGCTGCGTTGTCGAGTTTTGTGCTCGGTGGGATCTGGTATTCTCCCTGGCTGTTCCAAGGTCCCTGGCTTGACAGTTGCGGTCTGACCGAGCTGGACCTGCGTCGGGCCAATCCGATTGTACTTTTCGGTGTTTCGCTGGTATTGGCGTTTTTGGCGACGTTTGCCCTGGCGGTGTTTTTAGGGCCCGATCCTCAGTTGGGAA
The DNA here is from genome assembly GCA_050288805.1 of Pseudoalteromonas sp. GTDB lineage: Bacteria > Pseudomonadota > Gammaproteobacteria > Enterobacterales > Alteromonadaceae > Pseudoalteromonas. Next base: position 3,917 of record JBNKEN010000200.1, on the reverse strand, counting down.
TAGCCGTCGGCAGCGGCTTCACCGTGGGCCTTTGCTGGGTCGCGACGTCATTCGGGATAAGTTATCTGTTTGAGCAGCGCCCGCTGAAACTGTTCCTGATCAATGGCGGCTACTTTGTGCTGCAGTTTTCCACCATTGGTTTGATCCTGGGGCTTTGGCACTGAGCAAAAAACGCTATAATCCCGCCTTAGCTAAAAATCCAGGCGATGTTTATGGCCAAACCGAGAAGTAAACTGCCCGCACAGTGTGTCGACATCCAGTGTGCCAAATGTCGCCATCCTCTCTATCGCTATGCCAAGGGCGGCAAGGGAAGCCTGGTAAAATGCTTCATCGAGCGTATCGTCGAGGATCATACGCAGAACACGGCCACCTGCCCTGAATGCCAACAGGTGTTTGGCCGAGAGGCCATGATCCGCGGCGTGCCCGCCATTAAAATTATCGCCGCTAAGGTCCGTACTCGCTAGCGGACATATATCCTTGCCGGTGCCGACGACATTGTTAGAATAATGCCGTTTGGCTGTTTCAACGATTGAAACTCACCCTCCCCAAGGAACGGGCCAGCGAGCTCGGGTGAATTTACACACTTTTTGTAGGTAGTGACAATGGAACAAAACCTGATAGCCCTTTTATTTGATGTGATCGGTATGACGGGAACGGCGCTGGTGGTCGGTGCATTTTTTATGTTGCAGCTGGAAAAAGCCTCGCCGGACGGGCTGACCTATAACCTGATGAACCTGAGCGGAGCGATACTGCTGCTGATCAGCCTGTGCTACAACTTCAATTTGGCCAGCGTGGTCATCGAAATATTCTGGATTATGGCGTCGCTTATCGGCCTGACGAAAATCGCCAAGCAGAAAAAACTCGCCGCGACGGCATAAAAAACAGTTGCCATTCAGTGTTAACTTTGTGTAAATAAAAGCATGTATCCTAAACCGCTGGCAATCTGTCGGCGGTTTAGCTAGTGTTTATTTAAAAACATGAAGTTATTCATAATGAGACAAGCAATTTGGTGTGCCCTAGGTATGGTGCTTCTGCAACCCTTGCAGGGGCACGGCACGGAACCTGAAAATGAACTGTTCCAGTTGAGCTTTGAGGAATTGCTCGACGTTCAGGTTGAGCTTGCCACTAAAACCACCGAAACCCAGCAATCGGCGCCTTCCAGCCTGACCATTTTTACCCGCCAGCAAATCGCCCAGTTGGGTGTCAGCAACGCTTACCAGTTGATGAACTATGTGCCCGGACTGCAATCCACCCGCGGTGACTGGGTCGGTGCGGTGCCCAAGGCCCATGCCCGTGGTGTTTATCTGGATAACGGCAACCTGCTGGTGATGATCAACGGCGAGCGACTCAACGAAGTGTCTTTCGGCAAGGCTTCCGTCTATACCCCTTTTATTCCCGTCAGTGTTATTGAGCGGGTTGAGTTTATTCGCGGCCCGGGGTCGGCGCTTTACGGCAGCAACGCCTTTATCGGGGTAATGAACATAGTGACCCGTAAGACGTCTCAAGACTGGATGCTAGGTGTGGGAGAAAACGGCCTGGTTCAACTGGCGGCAAACTGGTATAAAAAGGTCAGCGACGAGCTTCAGTGGCGTGCAAATCTGGCGTTCGACAAGAGCGACGGCCAGCACTACGCGGCGGCAGGCGATGCCAAGGATCCGCTCGAGTCGGTGTTTGCCGAGGTCGGTTTAGACTGGCAGGCATTGACGCTGAATGCGCGCTATAACCGGGTTCGGCTCGACGAATTTATCAATCTCAACGGCTATTCGCCGGATAACCGTTATCGCGGTGAAAACCTGACCTTCAGTGGGCGCTACACATGGTTCCAATCCGACACCGGCAGCCTCACTTCAAGCCTGCGATACAGCGAGCATGAAATTAAAAGCGCCGGGCTGATCTTCCCGCTCGGGGAAGGGCGCGACGACGACTTCCTGAACGGTCCTTACTGGCAAACGTCCGAGCTTAATTTTGCCACCGAATACCAGCATCGTTTTGCTGATGCCGCGGTACTGACCTCGGGAATCGAGCTCAGCCGCAACAGTCATGATAAGGCCGGGGTGGTAACCAGCTACTATAACCCGCAAAGCGGTGTGGTGGAGCTTGACCCGGAATACGATACCGGTGAGTTGCTAGCCCTTCGGCGCTACGGCGAATTCGCCTCGCTGGAGCAGGATCTGGATGCCTATGCGGTGTATGGTCAGATCAAATACCCCTTAAATACCAATCTTACCCTGTTCGCCGGCGGCCGTTATGACGATGTGAAGGACATCGACAGTCGCTTGTCTCCGAGGTTGGCGCTGGTTTACGACGTCAGGCACGGAGAAACGGTCAATACGCTCAAGCTGCAGTACGGCGAGGCTTTCCGCACCCCGGTCACCAACGAGCTGTACTCCAACGACGATGTCACCCGCGGAAATCCGGGCCTTAAACCGGAAGTGGTGAAAACCACCGAGCTGGTTTGGCTTCATCGCAGCGCCAAATTCCAGACCGAGTTGGTGTTGTTTCATAACAGCCTGAATGATTTCATCAATCTGGTACCCGCCGGCAATGGCTTATCTGGTTTCACCTTTGCCAATGAAATCGACGCCGATATGCGGGGGCTCGAGGTCAGTATCAATGCCAACCCGGTGGACCAGCTCGAGTTGGGCTTTACTCACACCCGGCTGTTCGATGAGCCGATGAACGCCAGTTTCAAGCGTTTTTCCTCTGCTCACCTGAGTTACGACGTCGGCGACTGGCAGGCCAATCTGAATGCGGTGATACGCGATCGGGTGGCGCTGGTGGCCGATAACGGAGAATACTTTGAGCAAGGCGGTTACATGGTGTGGGGTGGCAGTCTCTCCTGGCAGCTCAACGGTCACAGTCGGCTGGACTTTAAAGCCGAAAACCTGTTCGATAAAGCGTACCTGGTTTACGACCCCAGGGTCGACGAGCGGGGCATACCCGGTTACGGTCGCCAGCTGAGCATTCAATATCACGCCCTGTTTTAATACGGGGCGTAAGCGCCTATACTCGAAACAAAATTAATCCCCTACAGTGCCAGCACCGCTTGAGTGTCGGCCAGAAAAATAATAACAATGCAATTGAATCGACAACACTTTATCTATCTCGGCCCGCTGCTGGCCGTGCTGTTTTACTTTCTGATGCGCTATACGGGCCTTGACGAAATGCCGTCGCGGGCCGCTGCAATCACCTTATTGACCGTGATCTGGTGGGTGAGCGAAGCCATTCCCATTCCCGCGACTTCCCTGGCACCCTTTGCCCTTTTGCCGTTGTTCGGTGTGCTGGACCATAAGGAAGCGGCCTCGGCGCTCGGTAGCCACGTGATTTTGCTGCTGATGGGGGCTTTTATGCTTTCCAAGGCGCTGGAAAAAAGCGGCAGTCATGAACGGCTTGCCGTCTACATGATACGTATGGTGGGCGTCTCAAGCGGTCGTCGCCTGGTGACGGGCTTTATGCTTGCTGCCGCGTTTCTCAGCATGTGGATTTCCAATACCGCGACTACCCTCATCATGTTACCCATGGCGATGGCCATTTTGACCCATGTTGACAACCCGCGGCTTAAGGTGGCGCTGATCCTGGGGATCGCCTATTCAGCCAGCGTCGGCGGGCTAGGCACCTTGATAGGCACGCCGCCGAACGTGATCTTTGCCGGTATCTATGAAGAACATACGGGCAGGGAATTCGGTTTTTTGGCCTGGATGAAAATCGGCGTCCCTGTGGTACTGCTCTCCCTGTTGGTGATGGCGCTGTGGCTGACTCGTAACGTCAAGCTTGAACAGGATATTGAAATGCCGCAATTGGGGCCGTGGCGAAGTGAAGAAAAACGGACGCTGATCCTGTTTGGCCTGACCGCATTGGCCTGGATCACCCGCAGCGAACCCTTCGGCGGGTGGTCGGGCGCCTTGGGTATCGAACAT
>JBNKEN010000199.1:0-8182 GCA_050288805.1 Pseudoalteromonas sp. | reverse complement strand
AATGCTTGCGCGCGTCATCGCCATGCGTACCGAGTCGACCAAAAACGGCATGTCTTTGGCGATAATTTCCACTATGGTGTGAGATGATTGCCAACCATGCTTGGCAACTTCGGGATTAAAAACGCGAACAATCGCTTCATCAGTAGTATTCTTTTCTAAAGAATTCCAAAGACTTAGCGCAGCACCATAGAGGTCGCTGTCGTTACGATGTACCAAATCCTCTTTAGACATGTTGCTGTACAAGGCTTTGGCAAATTTTTCAACGAGCGACACTTTATCGGCGTGAACTTTCTGATGGATCAACTTAACAACGTTGTCCAAAATCACTGAGGCGGGACCTTCGTTTCGTGTCATTGTGTGTTCCTTAAACTATACCATCTTTGAACGGTAGATATATGCGTACAGCTATAAAGCGTGGAGTCCGCTAAATTCTAACTCTTTTACGCTTAATGAACAGCATTTTCGACGAATTGATCACAATGTTTTCAGGGCGTTGCCCATCTATTCACAAAATATAGATATAAATGGCCATTTCTGGCCATTTATTCAGGGGATTATTCACATTTATTTTTCTGGTCAGACCAGATTAGTGAACCTATCGCGGGTAGGAGAAGGATGGCGCCTATCATATTCACCAGGAACATGAAGGTCAGTAGTATGCCCATATCGGCCTGGAATTTAAGCGATGAGAAGATCCAGGTGCTGACCCCGATAGCCAAGGTGATCCCCGTGAAAAGTACAGCACTGCCGCGCTCTGCAAGGGCGTTGCGGTAAGCAGCCGCAAGCGGCATACCCTGTTTTATTTGGCCGAGCATCGACGACAGAATGTAGATGCCGTAGTCGACACCGATACCGACACCGAGCGCAATCACCGGCAGGGTCGAAACCGTCAGTCCGATCTCCAATTCCACCATCAAGGCCTGCGCAAGCACACTCACGATATAAAGTGGTACGACCACTGAAACGGTCGCGCGGATTGAACGGAAGCTGATCAGACACAGCAGGATAACCGCACCATAGACATAAATCATCATCGGCATTTGCGCTTGTGATACCGATTCGTTGGTCGCAGCCATCACCCCCACCGGACCCGACGCCAAACGGAATTCAAGGCCGCCGGAACCGTCTAGTGATGGTGCCAGGCGCTCTTCCTCACCATAACGCTTAACCGCATCAATGACCCGGTCGATGGTTTCGGCCTTGTGATCTTCCATAAAGATGATCACCGGCATCACGGAACAATCGCCGTTTAACAGGCCCGAACTGGTTTCAACCCGCGACGTTGCCTGCACCAGACTGGCGCTGTTGCGCGGCAGCGACTGCCATTTAAGGTTCCCCTCGTTGTACCCGGCATTCACCGCCTGGGCCACCGAACTCAAGGAGACCGCCGACTGCACGCCTTCCACGTTTTCTATCTTCCATTGGAAACGACTGATGCGCTCCATCACGTCGTGATCGGTACAGGCCGCCGGAAACCCTTCAACGATCACCTTGAGAATATCGGAGGTAATGGTATAGCGATCCGAGATCAGGAAGGTATCCTGGTTATAGCGGGCATCTTCACGCAGCGAGGGCGCACCCGCATGGAGATCCCCAATCCGCATCTTTTGTGCGTACACATAACCGAACGCGAAAATAACGGCGGTGACCAGCAGAATGACGATGGCGACCTTACGGTCCGTTGCCTTGACCAGCACCTCACGAACCCGCTCGAAGCCTTCCTGGGCGGGAGTATGGCCTTCATCGATGCGTTTCATGCGCCCGAAACTCAGGTAGGACGCGAGCACCGGCAAAAGCACCAGGTTGGTAAAGATGATCACCGCCACCCCGAGACTGGCGGTGATAGCCAGTTCACGAATGATGCCGATATCGATGGCAAGCAAAGTGAGGAAGCCGACCGTGTCGGAAAGCAGTGCGATACCACCTGGAATTAGCAACGATTTGAAGCTGGCCTCGGCGGCGATTTTACTGGACGCCCCCTCTGCCACTTTTTTACCTATGGCATTGATCATCTGCACCCCGTGACTCACCCCGATGGCAAACACCAGGAAAGGCACCAGGATTGACATAGGATCAAGACCAAAGCCGAGCGTCGACAACAGGCCCATTTGCCACACCACCGCAACCAGGGAGCAGGCAATGGGCAGAATAGTCAGACTCAGGCTCCGGCAGAACAGCCACACCATCACGCAGGTAAAGGCGATGGCAATGGCAAAAAAGGTCACCACGCCCTTGGCCCCGTCGGCAATGTCACCGGCCATTTTGGCAAAGCCGATGATATGAATGCTTACATGCTCCGTGCTGAGCGGTTCGCGGATCTCGCTTTCCAGCTTTTTAGCGAACGCCAGGGTGTCGAGTTTCTGCTGGGTTTGCGGATCGATTTCCATCAACTGGGCGGTGACCATGGCACAGCTGTAATCGGAGGCTATCATGCGCCCCACGACCTTGGCCTTTTCAATATTCTCTTTGACCTGGGCAAGACCCGTCGCATCTGGCTGGAAATTGGCCGGAATGATAGGGCCGCCGGCAAAGCCGTCTTCAACCACTTCCACAAAACGCGCGCTCGGCGAGAAAATAGAATTAACCAGGGTCCGGTTTACGCCGGGAATAAAGTAAAGCTGATCGTGCACGGCCTTCAACTGGTTGAAGAACTCGGCATTAAAGATATTCCCGCCGGCGTCACAAACCGAGAGCAGGATCCCGTTGGCGCCGCCGAATTGTTTCTCGTGCTTGAGATAAACCTTCATGTAGTCATGATTAAGCGGAATATTTTTATTGAACGAGGCATCCAGCTGGATATGTGTCGCCTTGTAACCAAGAAACAGGGTCAGCACGACAAAGGTCAGGATCGGGACTATCCGATGGCGAAATAAAATTCGTTCCAGTAGTTCGACAACTATCATTACTGCTCAAGCTCCTTCACTTTTATCCCGTTTTCGGTGGCCATCACCAGGCGCGAACCGAAAATCACACCACTCAGAATGGCCTTACCGTCTTTCAGTTGTTCGTGGCTCAACACGCCGTCACGATAATGGTAAATTACGCCGCTGTTGCCAAGCATGATAGCCTCATCACCCTTGATAACAACCGCATTGATGGTGGCGGTAATATCGTTGTAAACCTGTTGCCACGCCTCTTCACCGGGAGCACGGGTAAAGATGTTACCGCGCAGGCCTGCCACTATCAGGCCTCCGTTACCGTATGGCTTAAGATCGAAAAACGAGCCGGGGTAGATCTCTTCCAACCTTACCCAGTTCGCGCCGCCGTCCTCGCTTTGTGCAAGCAGGCCCATCTCACCGACGATAAAGAGCGTGTTACCCTGCGCCAGGATACGGTTGAAGTGCGGCAAAATAGCGGACGTTTCTATCTCATAGCCTTCCGGGTCTTCCACTTTCAGGCCGGCCAGGTATTCCCTGTCCTCTTCGAACAGCAGGGAATCGAGAAACTGTTTATGCCAGCTCTGGCCGCCGTCTACGGTTTTGAAATACATACCGTAGGCGCCGATGGCAATACCGTTTTGGCGATCGGCAAAATAGATATCGAGACAGGGTTTGTCGAGTTGCGGCAAATACTGCTGTATTTCCCAGTTCGCCCCGCCGTCGCGGCTATGAATAATGGCGCCGTCGTGGCCACAGGCCCAGCCGTACTCGCTGTCAGCGAAATAAACCGACGTCAACAGCGTCTGCAAAGGCACCTCGGCCTGCTGCCAGTTAACGGCATCACTGCTGTAAATAATCGTGCCGTGTTTGCCAACCGCCACCAGGTGTTGTCCCGTATCTGTCATGTCGGTCAGCAGGGTCGTGGTGGCTTTCGCGGCCTTAAACGCCGGCGCGGGCCCGGCCCACGACGACACAGAATGCAAAGCTGCCGTCGCAAGAAAGCAGGCATAAAGCAGGTACTTCATAATAATGTCGCCCAGAGAAAATAGCTTGGTTTGTCGTCTGGCATCGACACAAACGGACACCAAACAAGGAACTGAAATGAGATAATAAAAATCCCGCCAGGCGCTTGCCTGCGGGATGACGGGAATGGCGCCGAACGGCACCATTCCACGAGTTGATTAACGACGGCCCTCACGACGCAGAGCGCTGTCGGTGAACTCGTTGTCCAGCATTTTCTCAGAGAAGTCGTACATCTTCTCTTCGTTATCCAGACCGATCGCCAGGTAACGGCGCGAGTTCAGATCGTGATACACATCCAGCGTACTCCAGTGAGTCGGTACCTCGTAGTAGTTCAGGCCATAGGCAATCGCTACACGGTATAGCTGGTCGCGGTTGTCGTACAGGTCGGCAACATGGATTTGCCAGCTGTCCTCGTCGATGTAGAACACGCGTTTCTTATAGATATGACGCGTTCCCTCTTTGAGATTGGCTTCAACCACCCATACACGGTGCTTTTCAAAGCGCGTGTAGTCGGGGTTGATATGACCCGGCGTCAGCAGATCGGCATATTTAACCTTGTCGCTGTGCAGTTTGTAACTGTTATACGGAATATACAGCTCTTTCTTACCGACCAGTTTCCAGTCATAGCGGTTTGGTGAACCGTTGAACATATCGAAGTCGTCGGTGGTGCGCAGGTTATCAGACGCGGTTCCCGGTGCATCGTAGGCAACGTTAGGAGCACGACGAACGCGGCGCTGCCCGGTGTTGTAGGTCCATGCCTGACGCGGCGTTTTTACCTGATCCATGGTTTCGTGTACCAGCAGAGCAGTCCCCGCCAGACGCGCAGGTTCGGTGACCTTCTGCTTGAACTTGAACAGGATATTGCTCTTTTCCAGCTCCTCAGGCGTTGCATCCTTGGCGCCGTATTTCAGCATCAACTGCTCGTCGAAACCCACGATGTTGTAGGCACCGGATTCGGTCGGCATGGCCTGTCCGCCGAAGCGAGAAACCGCTTCGCCACGATAGCGCAGCAGGTGGTTCCAGATGGCCTCAAGGCCGTTGGCCGGGATCGGGAACGGAATGCCGATTGCGGTGTTTTTGATGCCGTTACCGCCTTCGACCAGTTCGGCCGTGGTGGCGTATTTTTTCGTTGCATCGTAAACGTACTGCGGATAAGAGGCGCTGCGACGGGTCTCATAGACCGGCATCTTGTAGGTATCCGGGTAGGTTTCAAACAAGGCGATCTGGCCCGGTGTCAGGTTGTCTTTGTACTTATCCAGGTTGCTCTTGTCGATGGTGAACAGTACCTTATCGCCCGGAAACGGATCCGGATGATGCATACCAGGCTGGTAACCGGCCGGTGGCTGGGTAATACCGCCGTTCCACGCAGGGATTGAACCGTCAGCATTGCCGGCTTTTTCCGCGCCCAGCGGCGTCAGATCGTTACTTAGGCGCGCCGCTTGATCGGCGCTGATTTTCGCGACGGCAGCGGCACTTGAGAACAGGCTGCAAAACGCTGCGGCGATCAGGGTAGGTTTACTTATCATACTGGTTACCCTTTAGATTGAATATTTAATATTGAAAGAAACAAAATCGCGATCCGAGAAGTTGTTGGTCGCACCACCGCCCCAGAACGAGTTGTAGCCGAAGTCAAACGACCAGGCGTTCTGGTAGTTGAAGTTCAGCGTCACGCCGAGCGACTTGCGATCTTCGACGAACAGATACATAGGATCCGGAGTAATACCGTTAACGTCATGAGAGAACACGATGCGCGGCGAGAAGTTCACACCGGCGAAGACGTCCGAATAATCCCCTTTGGCTATCAAACGGTAGCCCCATGCCGACGCCGTCGGGAACGGATTTGTTTCCGGACCGTTCGACAAGGCGATATGCAGCGCGGTGTAATCTACGCCCTCAAGGCCACCGATAGTACCGCTTCGGCCGGTACCTGCAACGTTCAGGCGCAGTTCGTCGTAGCTCGGCATGTTGTTGATGCGTACGCCACCGATTTCACCGACCACCGCCCAGCTGTCGGCGCCGAGTGACGGACCAAACAGATGCGTAGCGGTAAACTGCAGTTGTACCGTATCGCGCAGAATGAAGCCTTCGGCCAGTTCGCCCGGCGCGACAAAGCTCACATCATTGCCCTGGCTCAGCTGAGACAGGCCGGCAAATTCCGGACGCAGCCCGGCTGCCGCCAGTTGCTCCGGCATTGCAGCGTAAAGCAGATCCACGTCGTCCACCTGCAGCGGCTCGTCCTGGCGATACGCCAGTTCACCGGCCAGTGCCGTGGTGCCGATAGAGGTATTGAAACTCAAACCGTACAGCTTGATGTCTTCAGGGTAAGACAGTTTCGCCTTACTGAAGGCCTGCAGCTCGGAGATATTATCTGCGGTAATTTCCTGGCTCAAAATCATGCCCAAATCCGCACTGAGCGCGGGCGCAGTGAAGTTAGACACCTGGCCCGAAATCACCGGACGGCGGCTGTGGTAGTTGATGTAATAAAGTGCCAGTTCGGTTTCGTTGAACTCAGGCAGGTACATACCCAAACGTAAACCATATTGCCCGCTGTCCCTGGCGTCGGTTTTACCCTCGTCACCACGGCCCTTCAGCACCAGTTTAGTCGGATAGGCCAGATACATAGAGGCCAGCAGCTGCTGCCCTTCTGCACTCATCGGATCGATACCCTTGGCCGCTGCTACCTGCATCCAGGTCGCCGGCAACGCATTCAGGCTGTTGGTCAGGAATTCGAGATCCATATCCGGGTTCGCAGTGAAGCCCAGCTGGATGTTTTGCATATAACCGTTTTCGGCAGCGAAGTCGTTGGTCGAGAAATAGCTGCCCGCCGCAGGCAGACGCGTTTCCTGCCACTGATACTGGTAAAACGCTTCCAGCGTCATGGTATCCGTGATACCCAGCGATGCCCACAGCATGCCAACCGGAATAAACGCCTCTTTCAGTTCGGCGCCGGGCGCCTTAAGACGGTCAATATCGACCGGGTTGACGTTGATACCGTGAGAAATCAGGGTACTTTCACCCCAGTTAACCACCTGTTGACCTAAACGAATCGACAACGGGTTTTTGCCTTCGTTAAGGTCGAAATCGGCCCATACAAAGGCGTCAAGCAGTCGGAAATCCGCACACACCTGATCTTTGGTATCCGGATCATCACAGGGGTCAACCTGGTTACCCGACACCGGGTTGTTCCAGGCATGATCGCCGTCCATCAGGGCAAAATCGTAAAAATACATGAAACGGGTAAACAGACCGAAATTGTCTTTATTGATGCCCAGTTCATGAGTGCCCTTCAACAATTGCGAAAAGGTATCGCCCTTGTCGAAGTTCAGGTTACCTGAATCGCCGTTGTTGGAGTAACTGCCGACCGGCTGCGAGAAGACATCCGACGAAGAATAAATGGGGTTGGCCGCAGCATCGTAGCCGGCCCAGTTAAACTGGGGGTGGTTACTTTTACCGATCTGATCAAAATCACGCTCTTCAATACGGATACTTTGGCCGTAAGAGAAGGTTGAATCGAAATTGATCTCAAAGCCACCCAGTTCGAAGTTAGCTGCATTGACCTGGGCCGAAGCCAAGGCCAGACAGGCAGTCCCGACGCCTATGGCTAGTTTATTTTTGACAAAAAGAGGACTTCTTATCATTATTTCTTCCCCCTTGTGGCGGGTATTATTATGATCAAGTTATTGTTATTGTGCCGTCTTTTACGATAGAAGCGAACAAGCAGAAATACAAACTTAGCAAAGGGTAATTGCTTATTTCATCCCTGTCGCTACTCACGAAAAAAATGGTATGACATCGTACCAGATAATTTATACACGTATTTAGTCCCGAGGACAAATACGATTTTACAAAAATATAATATTCGCCTGATACCCGGTTACAGTTACTTTCCTTTAATTAACCTGCTCTAAACGAACGAATTTATTTTCATCCGTCAGCAACAGGCGAAATCGCCCCCTGACACCCAGACTGGACACATAGGGACGTATATGGTGCGCAGGAAAGCGGACCGACTTGCCGCCCTCCTCACGCACCTGGATATAACGCACCGTACCGTCGTAATACTGCATACACTGCTCATAACTGAGCCTGAGCGTGAAGTAGTACTCCTTCATTCTCAGCCGAGCGCCTTATCAACCTTCTCAAACAGATCATCGCTCAAATCTGGCAACTGCTGTAACCGCTCGAGCTGCGCACGCATCAGCCCCTGACGTTTATCATCGAAACGGCGCCATCCCATTAAGGGGGTTATCAGGCGAGAGGCGTTTTGCGGATTGATGGTG
>JBNKEN010000198.1:0-4214 GCA_050288805.1 Pseudoalteromonas sp. | reverse complement strand
ACCACCGTCAGCGTGCAAAAGGTCTGGTATCTGCAAGACTGGGATATCGACAGTCAGCTGATTTACACCCGGGTAAAGGGACAGCAAGCCGATACAGAAAACGCGCTTGCGAGCACAAAGGCCCGAGGTTGGGACGGCGGCGGTTATTTGCAGTTGCGCTATCGTTACAGCCCGCATTGGCAAGCCTACGGCAGGGGCGAATATTTCCATTTTGCCGAAAACAACGACAGCGGCACCACCTTACTGTTGGGTGGACGCTATCTGAGCGGTGAATGGGGCAATATCAACCTGGAGTTTCGCCATGGCCAGGGGGCCGAGCAACTGGCCGGTAACACCCTGAGTCTTTCCTACAATGCGATGTTCGGGCGGTGATGATGAGAGCATTACTTTTCATCGCATTACTGCTGGCGGCCTGCAGTCTGGCGCCCCGGGCCAATGCCGCATCGCTGTTTGTGGTGGGGCATAAGGGGTCCTTCGGCGACACCGAAAAGAGCAGGGTTGCCGAATATTACCTGTTGAAACGTAAGATGACGGGCGCCGGCGATGTCGTTATTCCCATCAACCTGCCGTCCGAACACCCGTTGCGCAACGCATTTTCCCAGGCGCTGTTCAATCGTTCTCCGCTGGCGCTGGGAGAGTATTGGGATCGCATGTCGTTTCGCGGCATTAAGCCACCTGTGGTGCAGAGCTCCGAACAGGCGGTGATCCTGTTTGTCGGACGCATTAAGGGGGCGATCGGTTATGTCAGCCGCAGGCCAGACGCCGACAGCGGTGTGGTGATTTTGCAGGAAATCCCGTTGTGAACAGGCGGTATCGGGATCTCACCCTACGCTGGCGGCTGTCGCTGCTGGTCAGCATGGTGGCCCTGTTCACCGCGACGGGCATTTCCCTGGCGGTCTACGCCTTGTGGACCGAGCAGATCCGCTTACAGGTTGGCGAGCGGTTGCAGCAAGGCACCGAGCTGGCCGCCAAAGGCATAGAAAGAGAGCTGCACTACGAGCTGACCAACCTGCGTGCCTGGACACAGCTCGATGTGATGGTGGATATCATCTCCGACGACGTGGATAAGCGGATCATCACCACCTTGAATCTGCTGAAGAAAAACTATCATCTCAGCGGTGAGCTGATCCTCTTTAACGACGACGGACGGGTAGTGGCCTCAACCGGTGCCGACATGCCCGAGATGGAGCAATATGCCTTGTCCTTTGCCTTTCCCGCCTCTTTAGCTCCCGACAGTCAGCTTTATTTTAAGTCACCCGTTACCTTGCCGGTGTTGGCGGATCAGCGGGTCGGCTATCTGGTGTTGACGCATCCCTGGGGGGAAATTGTCGGGCACCTCTCGGAAGCCCTGGATGAATTTCTGATCCAGGCCCCCGGCAGCAACGGCCATTTCCACCGCTCCCGCTTGCAACAAGGATCCGGTGTCGAGAGTCTGGGCGTCGGCGACGCCCAATGGCAGTTGAATGGCCAGACCAAGTTGCATTCGGCGGCGGTGCAGTTACTGCCTGAGTTGTCGCCTGAGGTGTTTATCTACGGCGTGGCCGACAGATCTACCGCGTTGCAACCGGTGAAGCAGGCGCTGCTGTTGATCTTGGTGGTGACGGGGTTGCTGCTGCTACCGGTTGTGCTGGTCGCAGTGTGGAGTGCGGTGCGATTTGTCAGGCCGATCACCGAGCTGCAAACCTTCGCCGAGGGGATAGTGCGAACCGGTGATCTGCGCTGCGATTTCCCTGTTCACGGTCGGGACGAGGTCGGTAAGCTGGCCAGGGTGCTTAAGCAGATGACGGAGAACCTGCGCGAGGCCTTCGGTAAAAATGAACAGATCAACCAGGAATTGATGCAACTGACCGAGACGCTGGAGCAACGCGTCGAGGCGCGCACCGAAGAGTTAAGCCAGGCCCTGACACGATTAAAGGAAACCCAAAGCCAGTTGGTTCAGTCGGAAAAAATGGTCAGCCTTGGGCAACTGGTTGCGGGTATCGCCCATGAGCTGAATAACCCGATAAGCTCCATCTACGCCAATATTCCCATTCTCAAGGAATACCTGAGCGAATTGCTGGAGCTGGTGGAAACCCTGTCTGAACAGGGAAAGATGAGCGAACAGGCCTTAAAGCAACGCCTCGATGAGATGGATTACGAGTTCCTGCGTGAGGATGTGTTTACGCTTCTGAAGGGGCAGGCGGATGCCGCCCAGCGGATCCGCGACATCGTATTGTCGCTGCGCAATTTTTCACGCCTCGATGAGCAGGAACTGAAGCAGGTGGATCTCAACGAAAGTATCGACAACACCCTCAACATACTGCGTCACGAGTTTAAGCACAGGATCACCGTCCATAAAGACTACCGGCTGTCACAGCCGGTGGAATGCTTCGCCGGAGAAATCAACCAGGTTGTGATGAATATTCTGGTCAATGCCTCGCAGGCCATCGAGGGGGACGGCCATATCCGGATCTCCACCGCGCTGACGGCGGAAAACCAGGCCTTGATCGAGATCCAGGACGACGGACCGGGCATTCCGGATGCGATCCTGAACAAGATTTTCGACCCCTTCTTCACCACCAAGCCGGTCGGCGAGGGCACCGGGCTGGGGTTGAGCATTTCCTACGGCATAATCGAAAAACACCACGGCAGTATTCGAATAGACAATGTGGTGCCGCACGGCGCCCGCTTTAGGATTCGATTGCCACTGACACAGGACACCTCAGATGCAAGCTGATTACACCCTACTGATTGTCGATGACGAGCCGGAAATCGTTGCCAGCCTGTACCGCTACTTTCGTCGAAAATACCGTTGCTTAAGGGCCCTGAGCGGCGAACAAGCCATAGAGTACCTGAATACCGAGAAGGTCGACCTGTTGCTGTGCGACCAGCGTATGCCCAAGGTAACGGGAGATCAGGTTCTGGCCCATGCGTTCAATACCCAGCCGGACAGCATTCGCATCCTGCTGACCGGTTATGCGGATTTCGAGTCTCTGGTTAAGTCGGTCAACAACGGCCATATGTACCGATATGTCGCCAAACCCTGGGATGTTGACGAAC
The DNA here is from genome assembly GCA_050288805.1 of Pseudoalteromonas sp. Taxonomy (GTDB): domain Bacteria; phylum Pseudomonadota; class Gammaproteobacteria; order Enterobacterales; family Alteromonadaceae; genus Pseudoalteromonas. Next base: position 1,175 of record JBNKEN010000198.1, on the reverse strand, counting down.
TGGGGCTGACCGTGCAGCGGGCGTTGGAGTTTTTGCAGCACAAACGGGATCTGGTGGAGGCGAAAAAGCATATCGAAAGCGCCTATCACAGCGCGGTGAACATGCTCTGCGTGGCCTCTGAAGGCAAAGACGAGGACACCGCCAGTCATATTCAGCGGGTGCGTTACTATACCAAGTCACTGGCGCTGAAGCAGGGCCTGTCGGAGGAGGATGCCGAGCATATGGGCGTGATGAGCATCTTGCATGATATAGGCAAGCTGTTCGTGCCGGATGACATTTTAAAAAAGGCGGGCCCGTTGGATGACGAAGAATGGAAGATCATGAAATTGCATCCCGAGCACGGGGTCAGGATCCTCGGTGACGACAGCTTCTACAGCCTGGCGGCGGAAATCTCACTCGGCCACCATGAAAACTTCGACGGTTCCGGCTACCCGAGGGGCATCAAGGGGGAGGATATTCCCCTCTCTGCCCGCATCGTCAAGCTGGCCGACGTCTTTGACGCCCTGACCACCCGGCGCCCCTACAAGGACGCCTGGCCGCTGGAAAAGGCCATGGAATTTATTCAGGAAAAATGCGGAGTGATGTTTGATCCCGTGTTGGTCGGGCATATGGCAACGCTGTTCGATGAAGGCCACCTGACGGATATCCACCGGCGTTATCAGGAGTAATAAAGGGAATTTCTGAAAATGGTGGCCCCACCTGGACTCGAACCAGGGACCTAACGATTATGAGTCGTGTGCTCTAACCAACTGAGCTATAGGGCCATTTTTGAAGTGCTTGAAAAGTACGGCAATGAATGCCAAAAGCCGGAGCAGTATAAAAAGTTTTTCCTGCCTTGTCACTAGCAAAAGCCGGTAATTTAATAATCCGAAAATCAAGTGATTAGAAAATGCTCAGGGGGAGGCATACAAATTCTTCGGGGAAGAATTTGAACGAACGGCGTTCGGCCCCGAAGGGGTGAGGGCAGGGCTGAGAAAGGGCATTAGAGAGTGAAAAGTTTCACTTTCGCCTTTCGAAGGCGACGAGCTCTGCGAGGAGAGGGGATTGCCTGAATCGCCGCTCCTGCTCGTCCCTGATCTCGCGGCAGACCGTACTTCCGGTAAGTACAAATTCTTCGGGAAAGAATTTGAACGAACGGAGTTCGGCCCTGAAGGGGTGAGGGCAGGGATTGCCAG
>JBNKEN010000197.1:0-2351 GCA_050288805.1 Pseudoalteromonas sp. | reverse complement strand
CAAGGGACTGACGGTTGAAATCGACAACACGGATGCGGAAGGGCGTTTGGTGCTGTGTGATGCCCTCGACGAGGCGCAGAGCGAGAATCCGGATATGCTCATCGACTTCGCCACCCTGACCGGCGCCTGTCGTATTGCGCTCGGTACCGAATTGCCCGGATTCTTTTCCAACCAGGACCAGCAGGCACTTGCACTGATGAACGCGGGTGAAAAAGTACAGGATCCGGTTTGGCGACTCCCCTTGTTTGCGCAATACAAGGGGTTGCTGAAAAGCGATGTCGCCGATATCGCCAACTGCACGCCTTCACCGTTCGGCGGGGCGATCACCGCGGCCTTGTACCTGCAGGAGTTTGTCTCGGCTGATACGCCCTGGCTGCATTTTGATGTGATGGCCTGGAATACCCGTGCCCTTCCCGGACGCCCGGTCGGCGGCGAAGCCCTGGGCATTCGCGCGTTGTTCCATTACCTAAGCGAAAAATACGTCGGTTAACTTCAAGGTTTCTGGCTTTGCTCAAGCCGGGCTTTCAAGGCCCGGCTCAACTGGGGCAAAAGCGCCTTATGCTTTTCATTTATTACGTGGTATACATTAAAGTCGTATAGCGGCACCAGTCCGAATGTCGATTTTATGTCTGCCGGTATAGCGTCTTTTTGCAATTCCATCAGCGCATAATTCGCATGGCCCTGGCGCACCAGCTCCAGCATGTTAGCGTGATCTTCCCACTGAATGAAACGGGCTTTAAGCGGCGATGTAAAGGCGTTGTGTAAATGGCGTATCTGCATGCGGGTGGCCAGCACGGCCGTATCTTCTGTCTCCAGCTGCTTTTTATCGCAGCTGAGCCCCTGGCGGCACACCAGAAACAGGGTGGCTTCGGTCAGGGCGGGGTGTACCAGAAGGACATGTTTAAACTGCCAGCCGACGGATGCGTGGCGCGCCACATCCGCATCGAACAGCCCCTGATCGACGCCGGTGATCCCCCGAGTCGTGCTGTCGGGGCGAAATTCGCAGTTGACCCCTATGTCCTCGTACACCTGTTTTATCAGCGGCAGATAGCGGGATATCACTTCCGGATGCCGGACGTAGGAAATCAGGTAGGTGTTTTCTTTCGCGTTTCCTTGCAACGGAATAACGAAGGAGAGGCAAAGCAGAGGCAACACCGTACGCTTCATAAAGTAGTCAATAATGCGGGTTATTTCAGCCATTCGATGGCCTGGCTGCTGTCGTCGAAAAACTGCATTTCTCCGGCGATAAACCAGTTACCTATCTTGCTGGCGTATTCCTGCCAGGTTTTGTTGCCGTAGACGGCGACCTTTTCAAATTCGTTGTTGTGCTTGAGGCCGAGCTTAAAGTCATCCCACATGGCCCGCAGTTGCCAGCCCTCGAGCTCGGAGGCGTCGATATAGGCGCGGATCTTGGGCTCCTTGACACCCTTCAGGGCATTGTCGAGCATGGGGGTGATGATGGTGTAGTCTTCGTGGGTCAGGGTGCCGACGGCCTTTAGGGTAAGGAAAAACCTGTCATCAACGCGTTCGATGCCAATTGAAATACCATGGCGTTTTATGTTCTTCATCATGCGCACCTGCCGTCCGTAAACCTGGCTTAAAAATAGCGCAAATATAAGGATGTAGCAATTTTGGGACGTTGATTTAACGCAAGAAAGAAGAAAACAGACCCGGAGGCAGGTTCCGGGTCTGGCAAGTGGGTGTTACTTTTGGCAGGCCTTGACGGCAGGCATGATAAGCTCAAGGCCGGTTTTGTCGCACGGCGGCAGTTCGGCGTCGCTTTCACGTACCGGTGTCACGCGCTCGCCCCATTTAATGTAGGCGGCTGCCCAAGTGAGGCCTGCGCCGAAGGCGGCCGACATAATATTGGCGTGCGGTTTGATAAGTCCCTGTTCTACCGCTTCGCACAGGGCAATGGCGATGGTGGCCGCAGAGGTGTTGCCGTAGTCGGCAATGTTCACCATCACCCTGTCGTCCTCCAGTTTCAGGCGCTGTTGAATGGCGTGGATGATGCGCAGGTTGGCTTGGTGAGGCACCAGCACGTCGATATTGTCGAGTGCGAGATTGGATTGGGTCAGCACGTCATCGCATGCTTCGCTCATGCCCTTGACGGCGCGTTTGAATATTTCGCGACCCTCGAAAATGATCTCCGAAGGCCCGGCCATTTCGTACTTGTTGGTATTGGTGCCGAAGTTGGGAATGTGAAGGATTTCGCGATCGCCGCTGTCGCATCCGGTTTTTACACCGAGCAGGCCGCATGCTTCGTCGCTGGCTTCCAGTACTACGGCACCGGCGCCGTCGCCGAACAGCACGGCACTGTCACGCAAAGCCCAGTTGACATGCCAGGTCAT
>JBNKEN010000196.1:0-12320 GCA_050288805.1 Pseudoalteromonas sp. | reverse complement strand
CAGTCAGGAATATAACGCCTTTGTCGATCACCTTGGGCAATTGCTGGCTTCCACCTATCAGGGCGCCGAAGCCGCCTTTGAGAGTAACCGCCAGGTGTCCTCTTCGATGCGGCATACCGCCGAGCTGGGTGCCCGCCAGATAGATCACGGCGAATCGATTTTCTCCGCCTCGGGCCAGGTGACCCAAAGCCTGGAAAGCATAGTGCAGAACACCGACGCGGTATACCAGGCCAACAGCGAAAGCCTCAAGTTCGTGCAGCACTCGGCCACCGAGCTGAGCAAGCTGGTCAGTCAGGTCAAGCAGATCACCGAGCTGCTGGGACAGTTTTCAACAACGGTGTCCGGGCTCAAGGAAAATTCGGAAAATATCCGCAGCATTTTGAAGATGGTGGAAGAGTTTTCCGATCAGACCAACCTGTTGGCGCTCAATGCCGCCATCGAAGCGGCGCGGGCCGGTGAGGCCGGTCGCGGTTTTGCCGTGGTGGCGGACGAAGTGCGTTCGCTGTCGGTCAAGGTCAACGACGCAACGCGTCAGATCAGCGACTTTATCAACCAGATGAACGTGCTGGTCGGCGAAACAAACCGCGAATCAGAACAACTGATCAACCATTCATCACAGGCGGAGCAGGCCATTGGCGAAACCGCGTCCGGTTTCGGCCAGCTGGTCAGCGATTTTGAAACCAACCAGACCCAGCTTCAGGGTATCGTTTCGGCGGTTCACCAGCTGGAGCAAACCCAAGGCGAAACCCACAGTTCGGTGGAAAACATCGTGGCCCTGGGCCAGGAAGCCAAGGAACAAATAGACAGGGCCTGTATGGAAAGTGAGCAGTCACAGCTGCTGACGGAAAAAACCCAAAGCGAACTTAAACGTTTCGTGCGCTGATCGGCAGGCCAAATCAGGCCCGCTCGGTATCAAAGGCGATGACCTCGGCGATACGCTCCTTTCCGGTGGCCAGCATGATCAGGCGGTCTATCCCTAAGGCCACACCGGAACATTGCGGCAATCCCTGTTCGAGGGCGGCAATCAGGTGGTGATCGATGGCGACCTCCGGTTTGCCCGCCGCCCGTCGGGCCTGGTTATCCGCCTCGAAACGGGCGCGCTGCTCCTTGGCGTTGGTCAGTTCGTTAAAGCCGTTCGCCAGTTCCATTCCCTTAAAGTAGAGTTCAAAGCGCCCCGCCACCCTGGGATCCTCAGGATTCAATGCCGCCAAAGCCGCCTGCGAGGCCGGAAAATGATACACGAAGCACGGCACCTGCTGGCCGATTTTGGGTTCGATAACCATGCAAAACAGCAGCTGTAACAAGGTGTCCCGGGACTGTTCGGTCTCGGCGATATTGCCGAACCCGTAGTCGGTCGCCACACTGCGCAACTGAGCCAGCGATGCGGTCAGCGGGTCGAGACCGATAATATCGAGAAAAACCCGCTGATAGCTGATGCGCGTTGCCTCACCGCAGCCGAGCAGCGTATTCATCAGTTCGTCGATTTCGTCCATCAGGTCAAATTCGTCAAACCCGGGGCGATACCATTCCAGCATGGTGAATTCGGGATTGTGGTGACGCCCGAGTTCTTCGTTGCGGTAGGCCTTGGCCATCTGGTAGATGGCGCCGCTGCCCGCTGCCAGCAGACGTTTCATGGCATATTCAGGCGAGGTTTGCAGATACAGCGGCATGCCCTCACCATGTCCCTGGCCGACAAACTCGGTGGCGAAGTTGACGAGATGCAGATCGCTCACACCCGCCCGCGACAGTGCAGGCGTTTCAACCTCCATGACGCCGCGCTGAAAAAAGAATTCACGAATTTTACGCAGCAGCGCCGCCCTTTTTTGCAGGGTCTCTATGCTTGCGATCGGTTGCCATTCTGGGTGGGTCATGTGTATCGGCTCTTACTGTTCAAATCTGGGGTCAACGTATGATGGGCGTATTTTACTTATCAACAACACGGAAGTGATACAAAAAATCCCGGTCGGTGCCGGGATTTTTCAAATCGAAGCGGTCGGCTTATTTAGCCACACGGCTTACGTATTCGCCGCTGCGGGTATCAACCTTAACAACTTCACCGGTTTGCACGAACAGAGGAACACGTACCACAGCACCCGTGCTCAGAGTCGCAGGCTTACCACCGGTACCGGCGGTGTCGCCCTTCAGGCCCGGATCCGTTTCGGTGATTTCCAGTTCAACAAAGTTAGGCGGCGTCACGGCGATCGGGTTACCGTTCCACAGAGTGATGGTACATACGTCGTTTTCCACCAGCCATTTTACGTTGTCGCCAACGGCCTTGGCATCGGCAGCGATCTGCTCGAAGGATTCATTGTTCATGAAGTGCCAGAACTCACCGTCGGTGTACAGGTAAGCCAGATCCGTATCCATTACGTCGGCACCTTCAACGGTATCGCCAGACTTAAAGGTTTTTTCCAGCACCTTGCCCGAGATCAGCTTACGGATCCTGACGCGGTTGAATGCCTGACCTTTACCTGGTTTAACAACCTCGTTTTCCAGGATGTTGCAAGGCTCGCCGTCTAACATAATTTTTAGGCCGCCCTTGAATTCGTTGGTGCTATAATTCGCCATCGTATCCTCTGTTAACAATCTTTTGAGTAATTTACGGGCCCAATGATACAAAGAAATGAAGCAAATTTGCAGCTTAACTGGCAAAAAGAATTAGCAAATGTCGTCACCAGTCCGGAAATCTTGCTGAAGATGCTGAATTTGTCCGGGCATTACCAGGAAAAAGACTTTGCCGCCCGTAGCTTATTCAATGTGCGGGTTCCGCGTCCGTTTATCGCAAAAATGAAACCGGGCGACCCGAACGATCCCCTGCTGCTGCAGGTACTGCCTCGGCATCAGGAGTTTTTACAGCAAAGCGGCTTTATCAAGGATCCGCTCGAGGAGCAAAACAACAACCAGCCCGGGCTGTTGCACAAATATCGCAGCCGGGTGCTGCTGATGTTGAAAACTGCCTGCGCGGTCAATTGCCGTTATTGTTTCCGCCGTCACTTTCCGTATCAGGAAAACCATCTCAACAAACAGGCTATCCGGGAAAACCTCGGCTATATTGCCGCGCACCCCGAGATCAACGAGGTCATATTAAGCGGCGGCGACCCGCTGATGGCCAAGGACGATGCCCTGGCCTGGTTGGTCGGTGAACTGGAGAAAATGCCGCAGATAACGCGGCTACGGATCCACAGCCGCTTGCCTGCGGTGATCCCGGCGCGGATCACCGATGAACTTTGCGAGATCCTGGGACAAAGCCGTTTAAAGGTGATTTTCGTCAACCATATCAACCATGCCAATGAAATCGATCAGGCGCTCGTCGATGCCATGGCCCGTTTGAAGAGGGCCGGGACAGTTCTGCTCAACCAGGCGGTATTGCTGAAAGACATCAACGACAGCAGCGACGCGCAAATCGCCCTCAGTGAGCGACTGTTTGAGGCCGATATTCTGCCCTACTATTTGCATCTGCTGGATAAGGTGGAAGGCGCCAGTCATTTTTATATCAGTGACGAGCGGGCACGGGAAATCCTGGCAGACATGCTGAGTGCCTTACCAGGATTCCTGGTGCCTAAGCTGGTGAGGGAAATCGGGGGAGAAAAGAGCAAAACCCCGATCGACCTGCAACTCGCTTAGACGTAAATATCTATATTGTTGCCTAACGTGGCGGTAGGCGAGCTGGCGGGTGTTTGCGCTGCAGTCACCTGTCCGGCAGACTCGATCAATGCGATAGCCGCCTGGCCGTCGGCCTTTTGCTGCTTTTTCGCTAGAGCGGCGCTGTACACCTCTCCGCTTTCGCCGGCTCCACTCATCACCGGCAGGTTAGATCCCGTTATATTCATGGCTAAACCTGACTTTTTACACTAATCCAAGTATTCTATCGGCAGTTATAAATAAAGCTTTAGGAAAAAAATGAATCCCGTTATCGAACAGCTGAACGCCAACCTGAAACAACTTTATCGCCAGGCGATCGACGCAGATAACCAATTGGACGAATTACAAAAAAGCGGCCACGGCAAGTTTAAAGCCCTGTTTAGCGAAGACGCCGGGTTCGGCTTTGAAGCAAAACGCTTTAAACCCTATGTGCTGGATGTTGCCGCCGAGGTCGAGGCCCTTAGCAGCCAAGACGACCTGGATGGAGAAAAACTCAAGCAGGTGGTACTGAAGATGCAGCATCTTCACCAACTGCTTGCCAGCTTTAAGGCATAAGAAAACGGCGCCAAAAGGCGCCGTTTTGTTTTGCCCTACTTCGTCACTTTAGGCAGCAACTCTTTTTCAAACCAGTCGTTGATCATCCGCTTTTCATAATAAAACTCGGTGTCGCGACCCGATTTAACACGGTCCATAAAGCTTAAATCCTTGAGATCCGCGTTCCCTTCTGCCATCGGGTTGCCTTGCTTGTCTGTCAACGAATAATCAAATTTCATTTGCGGTATATACACGGATTTCACCACCCGAATCTCATTAACACCGAAAATCACATCGCCGGCCAAATCCAACTCGTTAACCTTTACCGTGAGCTTGCTTCCCTCGGGTAGCTGTTCGGCCAGTTTGGCAAAATACTTTTCGAAGCTGCTCGCGATGCGCTTATGGAAACCAACCCGCGTTTCGTTGCTGGGGCGCACGTCGCGGTAGTCTTTAAAGTCTTTCCAGCTGACAACCGCTTCCCCGGCCATGCCTAGAGCGGGAAAAAACAGGCCTAAGGCCAACAGGGTGCATATCGATTTTTTCATCATTTCCTCCAACCAGAAAACCCCGTGAGTACTTCAATACTAGCTCACTGTCCTTAATAATTGCTTAATTAGCATACTGTTATTTTGTAAAGCTTTGTACGTTTTTTGTAACCGGACAGTAGGTTCTGAACATAAAAAAACCCGGCCTGAGCCGGGTCTTTAAAGCTAACGGGTTAGCGTAATGGCATTACATCATGCCCATGCCACCCATGCCGCCCATGCCGCCCATATCTGGCGCACCGGCTTCTTCTTTAGGTACTTCGGCAACCATGGCTTCGGTGGTGATCATCAGACCGGCTACAGACGCTGCGTATTGAAGCGCAGAACGCGTCACCTTGGTCGGATCCAGAATACCCATTTCGATCATGTCGTTGTATTCGCCGTTTGCCGCGTTGTAACCGTAGTTACCTTCGCCCGCTTTCACAGCGTTAACAACCACAGACGCTTCGTCGCCCGCGTTAGAGACGATCTGGCGCAGCGGCGCTTCCATCGCGCGCAGCGCAACCTTGATACCGTGGTTCTGGTCTTCGTTGTCGGCAGTCAGGTCAGCCAGTTTGGTCGCAACGCGAACCAGGGCCACACCACCGCCAGGGACCACACCTTCTTCAACGGCGGCACGGGTTGCGTGCAGCGCGTCTTCAACGCGGTCTTTTTTCTCTTTCATTTCAACTTCGGTGGCTGCGCCAACCTTGATCACGGCAACACCGCCGGCCAGTTTGGCCATGCGCTCTTGCAGTTTTTCTTTGTCGTAGTCTGAAGTTGCTTCTTCGATCTGCTGTTTGATTTGCGAAACACGACCGTCGATCGCTTCCTGCTCACCGGCACCATCGATGATGGTGGTGTCGTCTTTGGTGATCACGACGCGCTTGGCCGTACCCAGATCTTCCAGGGTCGCCTTTTCCAGCTCCAGACCGATCTCCTCAGAAATCACGGTACCACCGGTCAGGGTAGCGATGTCTTGCAGCATGGCCTTACGACGGTCACCGAAACCAGGCGCCTTCACGGCTGCAACCTTTACGATGCCACGCATGTTGTTGACAACCAGGGTCGCCAGCGCTTCGCCTTCCAGGTCTTCGGCGATGATCAGCAGCGGCTTGCTTGATTTGGCAACGCCCTCAAGCACCGGCAGCAGCTCACGAATGTTCGATACTTTTTTGTCTACCAGCAGGATGTGCGGATGATCCAGCTCAACGGCGCCCTTTTCGGCGTTGTTGATGAAGTAAGGAGACAGGTAACCGCGGTCGAATTGCATACCTTCAACCACGTCCAGTTCATTTTCCAGAGACTGGCCTTCTTCAACCGTGATAACGCCCGACTCGCGACCCACTTTTTCCATCGCTTCGGCAATGATGTCGCCGATTTCGTTGTCTGAGTTTGCAGAGATGGTACCTACCTGCGCGATCGCCTTGGTGTCGGCACAAGGTACAGACAGGCCTTTCAGTTCCTGAACGGCTGCGGCAACGGCCTTGTCGATACCGCGCTTCAGATCCATCGGGTTCATGCCCGCGGCAACGGCCTTCAAGCCTTCGTTAACGATGGATTGCGCCAGTACGGTAGCAGTCGTAGTACCGTCACCGGCCGCATCGTTGGCTTTAGAGGCAACCTCTTTCACCATCTGTGCGCCCATGTTTTCGAACTTGTCTTCCAGCTCGATTTCTTTTGCTACTGACACACCGTCTTTGGTGATAACCGGGGCACCGAACGATTTGTCCAGTACCACGTTGCGGCCCTTAGGACCCAGGGTAACTTTTACCGCGTCTGCAAGAACATTTACACCTTTGAGCATCTTGCTGCGCGCGTCATTTGCAAAACGAACTTCTTTTGCTGCCATTTTCTTATTCCTCTAGATTCAGTGTATTAAGGTTGCAGATATCAGGCTTCAACGATAGCCAGGATGTCGTTTTCGCTCATGATAAGCACTTCTTCGCCATCCAGCTTTTCTGTTTTGACATTGTAGCCTTCGCTGAAGATCACTTGATCACCTACTTTCACGTCCAGTGGCTTAACCTCTCCGTTTTCCAGGATACGGCCGTTACCTACCGCAATAACTTCACCACGGGTAGACTTTTCAGCCGCAGAACCGGTCAGCACGATGCCGCCCGCCGACTTGCTTTCTACTTCCTGGCGTTTAACGATTACACGATCATGTAAAGGACGAATGTTCATGTGTTTAGTTCTCCTAACGTTTCTGAACAACAGAAAAAATACGATAAATTTTTGTTTGCCTACTTAAATGGGGTTGGGCAAATAATTTTCCAAGGTTAAAAAAGTAAAATTTTTATTCTTTACGCTTAAACTCGCCTTCCAGCGTCGTCGGTCCGCGATGCGGTTCGGTGCCTTCGCTGCCGTTGTCACGATACATTGATTGCTGGGTATAGACGGTGGTCATTTTCACCTGGGCCTGACCCGCCAGTCCCTTTGCCAACCTGGCCCGAACCGGGGGCATCAACAGCAGAAAACCGAACAGGTCGGTCATGATCCCGGGCGTCAGCAGCAATACCCCGGCGATGATGACGCAAATACCGGTAAATAATTCCTGCGCAGGCATCTTACCCTGCGCCATTTCCAACTGGGCGTTTTGAATCGCGCTCAAGCCCTGTTGTTTAACCAGCCGCGCACCCACCAACGCGGTCAACACGATTAAGGCGATTGTAGGCCAGCCGCCGATCACTTCGGCAACCTGGATCAGCAAGGCGATTTCAATGATGGGAACGAGAATAAAAAGGATAAATAAGGCTCTGAACATGCGACTCTCCAAAAACAATGAAATAGAAATGCGGCTGGGCGGGTCTGATTTCAAGCCATGACACAGATTCTAATTGTAACCGGGTGTGAAATTCCGCCCCTGCCAACGGGAGGAATACAAATTTACCCTGCGATAGGCTAGTATGGCTCATCGTCCAACACATTGCTTGTGAAGGGAAGAATAATAATGTCGACTCCCTACCGACTGATATTTACAACCTGCGGCAGCGAACAAGAGGCCCGCCGCATCGCCGAGCTGCTGATTGAAAAAAAAACTGGCGGCGTGCGTGAACATTTTACCGGCACTGCAGTCTGTTTATCGATGGCAAGGTGAGATTTGCCACGATACGGAAGCCAAGCTGCTGATAAAAACCCGCCAAGATAAACTGGACGGCGTAATAAACACGATAAAAGAACAACACAGTTACGAGGTGCCGGAAATTCAGGTGGTGAACATTTCCGCCGGCAACCCGGACTATTTTAACTGGATGGAAGAGGTACTAAGTTAATGCGCGTCATCTTATTTTTGCTCGGCCTGCTGTGTATCCTGCCGGTACAGGCAAGCAATAATGTGCTCAACAGCCTGCTGGCCCAAAGCGAACCCAAGTTTCTCCCCGTCGATGAGGCCTTCCGATTCGAATTCGAGCAACAGGGAGAAACCCTCTTTATCAGCTGGCTTATCGCGCCACAGTACTACCTTTATAAGGAAAAGCTGGAAATCATCGCCAAGGGGGCTCGTATTGAGCTGGCACCCATGCCCGAGGGCGACTGGAAAGACGATGAATTCTTCGGTCACACCCAGGTCTACCATGCGCAGCTGAGCCTGACCGGCACCCTGAGCGATATATCGACCGGCGCCGAGGTAAAGGTACGCTATCAGGGCTGCGCCGAGGCCGGCCTCTGTTACCCGCCCGAAATTAAGACCATTCCCCTGACTCCGCTCACGGATGCGCCGGCTACGGTCGCCGCCCTTCAGAATGACGTTACCGTTGACGATAAGCCAAGCAAGGGCGATTCGCTGACGGACAAACTGGCGTCGCAGGGCCTGCTGCTAAATCTGGCTATCTTCTTTGCATTCGGCTTGGGGCTGGCGTTTACCCCCTGCGTATTCCCCATGTTCCCCATTCTGTCGAGCCTTATCGCCGGGCAAAAACAGTTGACCACCCGCCGCGCCTTTATGTTGTCGCTGGTATATGTGCAGGGTATGGCGCTGACCTACGCGGCACTCGGCCTGGTGGTGGCGGCCGTCGGCGGCCAGGTCCAGGGTTACCTGCAACATCCCTATGTACTTATCAGTTTCAGTCTGCTGTTTGTGTTACTGTCGCTGTCGATGTTCGGCTGGTATGAGATCAGAATGCCCGCGGCCCTGATGAACCGCCTGACCAATGTTTCGAATCAGCAAAAGGGCGGTAACTATGTCGGTGTATTCGCCATGGGCGTGCTGTCGGGGCTGATCGCTTCCCCCTGCACCACGGCGCCGCTGTCTGCCGCGCTTTTATACGTGGCGCAAAGCGGCGATTACCTGACCGGCGGCCTGACCCTGTATATCCTGAGCCTGGGCATGGGATTGCCATTACTGCTACTTGGTACCTCCGGCGGCAAGCTGCTGCCGAAAGCCGGCGCCTGGATGGAGCAGGTAAAAACCCTGTTCGGTTTCATTATGCTGGCGGTGCCGCTGATCCTGCTTGAGCGCATTGTGGATTACGAGGTGATCCTGTTGCTTGGCGGCGTACTGGCCTTCGCCACCGCGCTTTATCTGCACCACTGGCAGAGCGGTGAAACCCAGGGCAAGTTGAAAACCGGGCTCTGGGTCGCTGCAACCCTGCTGCTGCTTGCTTCCTTCTCGCTGCTGAAGAACCATTTCTGGCCGCAGCAGCCGCCGCTGCAAACAAGCATACAAGCACCGGCGCAAGGCGGCGCCTTCAAGCGAGTAGAGAATCTGGCCGAATTAAGAAAGGTGATTGCGGCGACAAACGGCCTGGTGATGGTCGACCTTTACGCCGACTGGTGCGTGGCCTGTAAGGAATTCGAGCACTACACCTTTCCCGCACCAGAAGTGCAAAACGAGTTCAGCCACTACACCCTGCTGCAGATGGACCTCACCGACAGCGACGACAACACCATAGAAATGATGGAAACGTTCGGGATCTTCGGACTTCCGAGCATTTTATTCTTTGATGCGGCGGGCAATGAACTGCCGCAACTTCGCGTTACCGGGTTTCTTTCAGCCCCGGAATTTGCCGAACATCTCGCCAAGGTTCGCAAGCAACACGGTTAAATAAAGCACCTTCGGGTGCTTTTTTATTATTTCCCGCAGCCCGGCGAGCGGTATACCCGCCATGTGATTAGACCAGTATTTTGCTGCTATTTACCGCGAAATATCTATAATAGTTCGTTAACGTGAGAAATATTTGCGTTTTGGTCGGCAAAACCTTAAGTTTAATCACAACAACATTAAAACTTAGCGTTATGCTTCACTTAAAGGACGAATCGCGGATTATGGCTGCAAAATTTAAACTTTTAGTTCTAAATGGGCCTAATTTAAACATGCTGGGCAAACGTGAACCGGACAAATACGGCTCACAAACCCTGGAACAGGTGATGGCGGATCTGCAAACGGCCGCTCATTCCCTGGATGTTGAAATCCATCATTGTCAAAGCAACAGTGAAGCGGTACTGATAGAAGAAATACATGCAGCATGGCAAAAGTTCGACTGGATCATCATCAATCCGGCCGCCTTTACCCATACCAGCATAGCGTTGCGCGACGCCCTGTTGAGCGTCGCCATCCCCTTCTTTGAAGTACATATGACCAACGTGCATGCTCGCGAGCCGTTCCGCCATCACTCGTATTTTTCCGACGTGGCCGAAGGCGTGATATGTGGATTAGGTGCAATGGGTTACACCGCAGCGCTCAATGCGGCGGTCAACCGGTTGCAAAACTCGAATTAACTTTAAATTTAAATTAACTGACAGGCGGGTCGTTTCATGGATATTCGCAAAATAAAGAAACTAATTGAACTGGTTGAAGAGTCTGGTATTGCCGAGCTGGAAATCACCGAAGGTGAAGAATCCGTTCGCATCAACCGCAACAATATGGCTGCCGCCCCGATGGCTGCACATCACTATGCCATTCCAGCTGCACCTGTGGCGGCTCCTGCTCCAGCGGCAGCACCGGCGGCCCCAGTTGCTGAAGCAGCTGCAAGCGAGCCAAGCGGTCACCAGGTTAAATCACCTATGGTTGGTACTTTCTACTCTGCAGCGTCGCCTGAAGCGGCTCCGTATGTTGAAGTAGGCAAGAGCGTGAAGGTTGGCGATACCCTGTGTATCGTGGAAGCCATGAAGATGATGAACCAGATCGAAGCCGACAAGGCCGGTGTTGTTAAAGCCATTCTGGTTGAAAACGGCGAGCCGGTCGAGTTCGATCAGCCTCTGTTTATCATTGAATAATCGCGCGAAAAAAGGCCAACTCTATGTTAGATAAAGTAGTCATCGCAAACCGAGGGGAAATTGCCCTGCGTGTTTTGCGCGCCTGCAAAGAGCTTGGGATCAAAACCGTCGCGGTTCATTCAACCGCCGACCGCGATCTCAAGCACGTATTACTTGCGGACGAAACCATTTGTATCGGTAAGCCGGCAGCCAGCGAAAGCTACCTGGACATTCCGCGCATCATTGCTGCTGCGGAAGTGACAGATGCCGTTGCCATCCACCCGGGTTATGGTTTTCTTTCCGAAAATGCCGACTTTGCCGACCAGGTTGAACAGAGCGGATTTATCTTTATCGGTCCTCGCGGCGATACCATTCGCCTGATGGGCGACAAGGTATCGGCCATCGAAGCCATGCGTAAGGCAGGTGTTCCTTGCGTACCCGGTTCTGACGGTCCGCTGACCGGCGACAACGAACGCAACATGCAAATCGCCAAGCGTATCGGTTACCCGGTGATCATCAAGGCCGCCGGTGGCGGTGGTGGCCGCGGTATGCGCGTGGTGCGCAGCGAAGCCGAACTGGTTAACTCCATCGCGCTGACCCAGCAGGAAGCCAAGCAGTTCTTCGGCAACGGCATGGTTTACATGGAAAAATTCCTTGAAAACCCACGTCACATCGAGGTCCAGGTACTGGCCGACGGTCAGGGCAATGCCATCCACCTCGGCGAGCGCGACTGCTCAATGCAGCGTCGTCACCAGAAGGTCGTTGAAGAAGCACCGGCACCGGGCATTACCGCAGAAATGCGTAAGTTTATCGGTGAACGTTGTACCCGCGCGTGTATCGAGATCGGTTACCGCGGCGCCGGTACCTTCGAGTTCCTGTACGAAAACGGCGAGTTCTATTTTATCGAAATGAACACTCGTATTCAGGTAGAGCACCCGGTTACCGAAATGGTTACCGGTATCGACCTTATCAAGGAACAGCTGAAGATTGCCGCTGGCCAACCGCTGTCTATCACCCAGAACGACGTGGTGATCCGCGGTCACGCCATCGAATGCCGTATCAACGCCGAAGATCCGGAAACCTTTATTCCGTCTCCCGGCAAGATCACCCGCTTCCACCCTGCGGGCGGTTTGGGCATCCGTTGGGACAGCCATATCTATGCCGACTACACGGTGCCACCGCACTACGACTCCATGATCGGCAAGCTGATCACCTACGGTGAAAACCGCGACGTGGCTATCGCCCGTGCGCGCAACGCACTGAACGAACTGGTGATCGACGGCATCAAGACCAACACGCCGCTGCACAAGAAAATCATGGCGGACGAGAATTTCCAAAATGGTGGAACAAACATCCACTATCTGGAGAAAAAACTGGGATTATAATCCATTCTCTAGTTTCACCGAGCCGGCCACTGCGCCGGCT
>JBNKEN010000195.1:0-5742 GCA_050288805.1 Pseudoalteromonas sp. | reverse complement strand
GGCTTGCCGGTAATCGCGCTCGGCGTCGGGATCGGTGTTGACTATGCACTGTATCTGCTCAGCGTGCAGTTGCAGCACCAGCGCATGGGGATGACGCTGAGTGAGTCCTATGCGGCCGCAATCGGGGCCACGGGTAAGGTCGTCGGTCTGGTAGGCCTGACCCTGGCTGCAGGCACCATCACCTGGGTGCTGTCGCCGATTAAGTTCCAGGCCGATATGGGCATACTGCTGACCTTCATGTTCCTTTACAACATGATAGGTGCGTTGGTGTTGATTCCGGCCCTGTCACGCTTTTTACTGCCCACCGACAAGGTTTTTTACGCTCGTCATGCGGGGCGTTAACGCCCCCGCTAATTAAAAAGGAAAACAACAATGACAAGCCTGCTCAACCCCGCAATCAAGCTGTTAAACCGGATGAGCTTTGCCCGGAAGTTCACCCTGATTTGCATGTTGTTTATTATCCCGATGGGCGCGCAAACGGCATTGATGTTGGTGGAGTCCTACCGCGACGCAGCCAAAACCAACGCCGAACTTCGCTTATTAACGTCATTCGGTGAGCTGCTGTCGCTCAGCCATGATATCCGCACCGTGGTTGATCTGGTCGCGGTTTATGAGCCGCTTGCGGCAACGGGGCAAGATGCCGACATTGAGTTTTCCAACCGCCTTAATCCCCTGGTGTCGGGCATCAAGGCAAAAATATCCGCAATACCGGCCGATTTCGTGACGCCGGAAAGCTCGGCCCGGTACCTCGCTTCGTCCGACGCGTTGAGCAAAAAAGTCGATACCATACTGAACGAGTCGGTTACCAATACCCGGCTTGCGCTCGCGAATGAATTGATCACCGATTACGGCAATCTGCTTTTGCTGACGGCAGAACAAGGCGGCCTGTCTCAGGATGAAGATCCGGCGGTCCGTGCCTTAATCGGTTTTCTCACCGGTCGGCAGCAGGCGCTGTCGGCTTTACTTGGAAATGCCAGGAGCGCAACGGCCAAAGCAATGGCGTACGGTTCGCTTAACTCGGCGCTGGAAAGAGAAATCGACGGCCTGATCGAACGCCTCACCAGTATGCAAAGTGTTTATTCTGCACAGGCACAAAATGTTCTGCAAGGTTCCCAGCCATTCAAGCAGGGCCTGTCGGACTTGGCCGACGAAACTGCCGCAACCCCCGCCGCCGCAATCGAATTTCTTGAGCAGGATGTGCTGTTGGCGATGGACTGGCGTACCCCCTGGTTTCAGAGCTTCGACCGCGCATCGGCGCTTTTTACGTCTTTCCAATCCCTTGAATCCGCAGCGATCAAACTGATTAGCGACGGCTTGAGTCAGCGTTGGCAATCACAACGCAACCTGGCGCTGACTAAGGCCGCCTTGCTGATCGGCATTCTGGTGATCATTCTCTACGGATATGCCGCGTTCTATGTCTCCGTGAGGCACAATCTCGACCAGTTGACCGACACACTGAAGGCCGTGGCCGAAGGCGATCTCACCCGCACCTGCGACATAACCTGCGACGATGAACTGGGCCAGCTGCAGGCAGAGTTGGGTCATACAACCGGGAAAATACGCGAACTTATCAGTCGTATTACGGAGACGGTCGAAGGTGTTCGCAACCTTGCGACGGATGTGCGGGCGGTGTCTGATCAGAGTCGCCTGGCGGTAGCCGACCAAAAGCATCAGATTGACTCTATCGCTACCGCGATTCACGAGTTTTCCACCAGTGTCGCCGACGTGACGCTAAGCGCAACGCTGGCCACGGAAAATGCCCAACGGGTCAATCAAATCACCACCCGGGCACGCGGCCAGATGTTGAACCAGGCGACACAGATACGTGCGCTTTCGCAGGAGATAAATCTCTCGCAAAACGCCATAAACCAACTGGTTAACGACAGCGAGGCTATCAATCAGGTGCTGCACGTCATTAAGGGCATCGCCGAACAGACCAACTTACTGGCCCTCAATGCGGCCATTGAGGCGGCAAGAGCCGGCGAGTTGGGCCGTGGTTTTGCCGTGGTAGCCGACGAGGTGCGTGAACTGGCAAGGCGAACCCAGGTTTCCACCGGGGAAATTGAAAGCATGATCTCCCGTTTGCAGGGCCAGGTATCGCAAACCGCGCAGGCGATGGAAGCCAGTCATACCATGACCGGCGAAACCGTGGCGGGTTCCGAACAACTCAGTGAAATGCTCGAACAGGTGGCCGCGGAAATCAACACCATAGTCGAGCAAAACGAGCAGATAGCGTGCGCCACTGAACAACAGACCAAGGTGACCAGAGACATTGATGAGAACATCATCGGCATCTCGAAACACGGTGACGACAGTGCCGAAGGCGCAGAGCGCACCGCCACCAGCAGCGAACGTTTACTCGACCTGGTTGAGGGACTTTACGCCCACACCCGCGCATTCAAGGCGTAGGTTAACATTTTATTTATTTTTATTGCGCAATATATCAACATTATTGCGCAATAAAAAACGCTTTAAAAAATCCCGTCTATTATGCTGACCTTAATCCCACATCATTTTTGGAGGGTTTATGAGTCTACTAGGTCCCACGGTGTTTGCCCTGGTTGCCGGTTCGGTGACGGCCGCGATGCTGATAGGCCAGGACCCGCCGACCAATACGGCTGCTCAGGTAAGCCGACCCGACGCCCAATTAAGCGCCCGGCAGCTTAGCGTTTCGACGGAACAGAGAACGCACATGTACTTCGGCGTGCCGGTGCTGCTGGTAAAACAAAACAGATGCAGAAACAACACGCCAGAGTCCTGCCAAACGGCGCGCGCCATGCCGCTGCAAAAAATTACCTTCCCCTGATCAAGCGGGGCCGTTTATCGGCCCTGCTTTTTATTGATCCCGGATACCGGCCCAGTCTCCGAGGGCCTTGGCCAGATAGGTGAAACGCCATGAAGAGAGCAAATCCGGTTCGGGGAATAACGCCCGCTCGTCGCCGGTCAACTTCCAATGCCAGCCTATCAGCTGGTTGATCTGCTTTTTACTGGCCATCACATCGGCGGGGATGCCGTTTGCCTTTGCGCTGCGGTCGATGGCCTGCTTGATTTCCTTGGCAGCCTTTTTATAACCGGGAAAGTCGATAAGGCGCTTGAGCGGCTCGGGCAATTCGTTTTCGGGCACCGCCTTGCCCCGCTCGACACAGGCGAGGATCTCCTTCCCCGATTTGTTGACCTCCATCGGTTCGATACCGGGAATATTGCGCAGGCTCGACAGTGAGCCCGGACGGCGTTTGGCGATCTCCACCATATTGTGTTCTTTGAGAATAAAGCTGAGCGCGAGGTTTTTTTGCCGCGCCTTGGTTCTGCGCCAGCCGGCCAGCTCTTTCAATACCGCCAAATCCCGGCTTTTTAATTGCCAGGCATTTTTAACATCGCGATAAAGCCACTCGTCGGGCGGTGAAAAGGCGCGCTTTCGTACCACCAGTTCTGATTCGGCGAGCACTATATCGTAAAGACCCTTCGCCTTCACCTCGTCCACCAGACGTTGGTAACAGGGCAGCAGGTAATAAACGTCGGCGGCGGCATAATCGAGCTGGCGCTCCGTCAGCGGACGCTGCAGCCAGTTGGTGCGCGACTCACTTTTATCGACCTCGACATCGAGAAAGTCCTTTACCATATTGGCAAACCCGACACAGTTGCCCATGCCGAGCAGTTGCATGGCAAATTGAGTGTCGAACAGCGGTGAAGGCACCGTTTGCGCGTAGCGTTGAAAGACCTCAATGTCTTCAGACGGAGAATGCAACACCTTGAGAATGGCGGGATCGTTTAACAACGCCCAAAAATCACTGAGGTCCAGTTCAACCAAAGGATCGATAAGGGCGATATGCTGGCCGTCGAAAACCTGGATTAAGGCCATCTCCGGATACAGGGTGCGGCGGCGCATAAATTCGGTATCCAGCGCCAGCACGGGCTGGTTTTTTATTTTCGCAACAAAGGCATCCAGCGCCTGTTGTGAGGTTATCACTTGATATTGCACACACACTCCCATTAAAAAAGCCGGCATAGGCCGGCTTGTCATTTAATCTTTTAAGGCACGTCGGAGTATCTTTCCGACATTGGTTTTCGGCAGTTCATCTCTGAACTCCACCATTTTAGGTACCTTGTAATTTGTTAGATTTTCTCGGCAATGCCTGATTATATCCTTTTCCGTCAGCATTGGGTCTTTTTTCACGACAAAAACCTTCACCTGTTCGCCGCTGACCTCATGGGGCACACCGATGGCGGCGACTTCGAGCACGCCGTCAAGCATGGCGACGACTTCCTCAATCTCATTCGGGAACACATTGAAGCCGGAAACCAGGATCATGTCCTTCTTGCGATCGACAATGTAGAAGAAGCCGTCCTCGTCCACGGTGGCAATATCACCGGTGGCAAACCAGCCGTCTTTCAGGCATTCCTCGGTGGCATCGGGACGATTGTAATAGCCCTTCATCACCTGCGGCCCCTTTACGCACAGCTCGCCGGGTTCACCCATGGCGGCTTCGCTGCCGTCGTCTTTGATAAGCTTGATATCCGTACTTGGCGCGGGAAGTCCGATAGAGCCGTTATAGGCCTTCAGATCATAGGGCGAAACCGTGACCAAGGGCGAACATTCCGTCAGGCCGTAACCCTCGATAAGGGGCGTACCCGTCACCTTCTGCCAGCGCTCGGCAACCGGACGCTGCACAGCCATGCCGCCGCCAAGCGAACATTTCAGTTCGCTGAAATCAAGCTCAGAGAATCCCGGCGTATTAAGCAGTCCGTTAAACAGGGTATTTACCCCCGTCATCACGGTAAAACGTTGTTTCTTAAGTTCACCGACGAACCCCTTAAGATCACGCGGGTTGGTGATCAGCAGGTTTAAGCCGCCGTATTTCATAAAGGTCAGGCAGTTGGCGGTCAGTGCAAAGATATGATAGAGCGGCAGTGCGGTGACCACGACTTCCTTGCCTTTTTCCAGCAAGGGATCCAAGCAGCCGGACACCTGTTCGAGGTTACCGACCAGGTTGCCGTGAGTCAGCATGGCGCCTTTGGAAACACCTGTGGTACCGCCGGTGTATTGTAAAAACGCGAGGTCGTCCAAACCCACTTCCGGTTTACAATAACGTTCCGCCTTTCCTTTTTTAAATATCTCGGAAAACGCAATGGCGCTCGGCAGGTTGAAGGCCGGCACCATCTTTTTAATGTATTTCACGACCAGGTTGACTACGTGTTTCTTCACCCCACCCACCATGTCACCGACCTGAGTCAGGATCACGTGCTTGACCTGAGTGTGAGGCAACGCCTGCTCAACCGTGTGAGCAAAATTGGCCAACACCATGATCGCCGACGCTTCGGAATCGTTCAGCTGGTGTTCCAGTTCACGCACTGTGTAAAGGGGGTTGACGTTTACAACAACGCAACCGGCGCGCAGCACGCCGAGTATAGACACGGGTGTTTGCAGCAGGTTTGGCATCATCACCGCAACCTTGTCGCCCTTTTTCAGGCCCAGTTCGTTGCGCAGGTAATCTGCCACCTGTTTAGTTGCCTTATCCAACTCGCGGTAGCTAAGGGTAGCTCCCATGTTGGTGAATGCCGGCAGGTCAGCGTAATCGCTGAACGATTTTTCAAATAATTCGATTAATGAACCGTAATGAGCAGGGTCAATTGTTTCGGGAACCCCTTTGGGGTAGCGCTTAAGCCAGATTTTTTCCACTCTGAGCTCCTGTAATTGTGTTGTCTTTTATTGTTATAAGTATCTTTTACTTGCTCACGCAGAAC
>JBNKEN010000194.1:0-3810 GCA_050288805.1 Pseudoalteromonas sp. | reverse complement strand
CATGTAAATTATTCCTGAAAAAATCGGCTTCGGCGTTCATGTGTTCCTTATCCTTATCCTCACCCTTATCCGGCGGAAAGCGCTGTATCGTTTTGAAACGCGTACGCTATTTGCTGTTTTTGTTGTCTGGTCAGCATGTGTTGTTTTTTCTGGCTGTCGGGCATAAATGCCTTACCTGGTTGTTTGGCATCATTTTTATCTTGTGCGATCAGCCCGTTTTCATCATCACAGGGGAGGGCAAAATAGCGTAGCAGGGAAGCTGTGTGCGTTGTCAGCAAGGCTTCGTAGTCGAGCATCCACACCGCGTCGTTGTGTGAAACCGAGCACATTAAATCTCGAATACGTTTTAAACAGGTCAGTTGCCACTGAAACAGATCCTGCGTATCGGTTAAAGATAACAAGGTCCCTATGCGGTCGTCTGCCCGGGCCATATGAATACCGGCCTGCTTCTGGTGACTGGCGAGAATTTCTATAGGGTCGCGAGTTAGAAAAATACTTTTAGCACCGGCAAAGGTGTTTATCAGTAATTCAAAACAGGCAATATCCCAGGCATTGAGTTTTACCACCAGGTGGCTGTGCGGGTCCGTGAAAAGACTCAGGCAGGCATTAAGCAGACAGGCCTTTTGTTGTTGACGCAAGGAGCCATCCAGTAATATTTCCGTGCATAGCTGCGCCTCGGAAACGACGAAGCAGTCTTTTTGGCGGGCGTAGAAATTTGCCAGCAAGGTGGAGCCGCAACGGGACTGGTGGAAAATGAAATTCACCCTGTTTCTGGTCGGGAAGCGACATGCATTATCGAGCAGGTATTGCAGACTGGTTTGTGGCTTGATGATAGCCGCCAGTAAACCGGTGCCGTTCAACTTGGCGATATAATCGTCAAAAAAAGGTTCATCCGGACGTCCGCTTTGTCGCAAGGACCAGTGCAGGGTTTTATTTTTGGCATTGTAGCGGGTTGGACGCCAAAGTCGCGTGAAGGCGGTAAAGTCGGGTGCCACGATTTGAGTAAACATAGCAGCGCTATCCGATGAGGCGCCTTGTAACATCTCGTCGGGTGCGATGATAGTGTGCAGAACGGATTGAAACTCGGCCCATGTGGTGTGGCCGGACAGTCGTTTCAACAACGCCTCATCGGTGAGCAAGTTCTGGTAGCGGGTCCGTACAGACATACTTAACCTATCGGATATGAATTAATATATTGCACTATGCGTGGGCTTGCGGCCAGGTTGGGACTGGCACCGTGGGGCAGCCAGGAATGCCAGACCACCAGGCTACCGGCGCTGGCGGCGATCGGTTCGACATGCCAGTTATTCCAGTCTTGATGCTGGATATTCGCCTCCCTTGGCTGGTTTTGCAGCCAAGATTCCATGTCACGATGAAAGCCGGGCACGCAGCTAAATGCCCCCTGATTGGCGGCAACGTCGGTCAGATAGATAAGGCCTTGGGTGGAAAATGCGAGTGGCTTGGAAAAATCGAGATCCCAGTGCAGGTTTGGCCCGGGAAATTGCCAGCCCGGCCGCTCGGGCGGATTAAACCCCATTCTGTCGGTGCTCATTACCAGTGCATCCGTTTGCCAGAGGGCTTCAAAGACGGCGCGAAGTTTGGTCGAACGTCTGATTTCATGTTGGATAGGATGGTCAAAAAGCTGCACCATGATCTGTTGCATTTTGTTTGTCGGTACATACCAGGACTCAGGATCGTCTTCACGCATGTCCAGATGGCGGTATACGAGATCTCGGGCTTTTTTGCAGAGCGTGTCATCTATCATATTCGGTACCACCAGGTATCCCGATGTTTGCCATTGTTCTATTTGTGCCGCTGACAATATATGGTTTGAACCGAACGTATTTGCCAACGTTTTCGCAGGCGATTGACGATAGGCGTCGTGGACCCGCGTGTTAATACCGGTTATCAGGCTGCTTTCCAGCGTTCCGCCATGGTGCGCCAGGATCCAGTGTTCGAATTCTTCAAATGTCCGGCTGGTGTGAAGTGCCTGTAGCGCAGGTTCCAACCCCAACTGCAGGCAGTCATACAGCATGAGTTCGATACGCCATTCCAGATCCGCGCTTGTCTCATCGAGCGTGTTTTGTGTTCCCGGGCGGGTCTTAGCGAAGGTGCGTTTTAGCTGATACAGGCCACAGAGGCCTTTTTCATAGGGGCATGGTAAGGTAGCCGCCGGGGTATGAAGATGGGGGTTGCAGAGGCTTGCATCTGGCTGAGATCCATTTTCCTGATTGTGTCGGGAGGGTGACCCCGGGGGCGTAGGTGATGCCGGACGCATTGCGCTTTTCTCCTTTGACTCAAACGAGTTGAGTTTTAGCTTCTTGTTTTTCCGTCGTAAATTTTATAATAAAACGTTTTTTATCTGCGGCAAGTCTGCTACAAAACTATTTTTGGCACCGCGAAGGAAAACAAGGAATGACATCATTTTGCATCCCCGATTCGGCACTACAAAGCTATCAGGATAAGGGATACCTGCTACTGAAAAATGCATTGCCCGATTCACAGCTAAGTCGTTGGCAAATGCTTGCGACCAATCTGGAACAACAGGCCCTCGCCGATCATCACAATGGGCAGGCGTTATCGCATGCGTGTGTGGTGCAGGATCCGGTGGGGCCCAGACTGATGCGTTACGACGATGTGTTCAATCCTGCCTGGGATGATACCCTGGCCCTGCTTGCCACGCCGGCCATGCTGGCCGTTGCCCAGCGTATTTGTGGTGAGGGTGCCGTGCCGTTGCAGATAGACATTCTCTACAAGCACCAACATCCCCACCCGGTGATCAACTGGCACCAGGGTGCCCAACATTCCCGGGCCTATCCTTACCTGAATATCGGCATTTACCTCGACGATGCGCCCGCCGGCGACGGCTGTTTGCGCTATGTGCCCGGCACCCAGCACCAATTACACGATATTCAGGGGTTGTCGGCGGAGCATGGTTGGGCTATCCCGGGTGTTGTCGAACAACCGGCCCGGGCGGGTGATATTCTGGTTCAGGACATGATGATATTGCACGGCTCCGAGCCTAAGCGCAGTCCGGGTTGCCGCCGTACCATCTATGTCGAAATTCGTCCGAGTATGGGCATCACCGAAAGCGGCGCGCAAAGTAAAGAATGGGGGGAGCTTCGCAGGCAATGGATGGCCCTGGTCATTGAACGGGCAAACCCGGCCGACGTACCACCCGCCTGGTTTGATGCTTATCCGGTGGGCCAGGTGGATGAAGAGGCGTTGAAAGCGCGCTTGTCTTCCCTACGCGAACCGCCGCTCCCCGCCGTATGGGCGACATTTCCGGTAGAACATCCGGATTATCCGGTGCCTGGCGATTTGAGATAAGCCTGTCAGAGTAAATAAAGATGGAAGAAACCTTAAGGGTTATTTTGGCATTTTTCGACGAGATAGGTTTGCCCTACAGATTGGCCGAACTCCATGAAAATACCTTCTTGCCCGGTATAAAGATAGAAACGGGAAGCCTGCTGATAGACTTGAATCAATTGCGTTATCCGGGTGATCAGCTGCACGAGGCCGGTCATATCGCGGTCAGCGATGAACAGGCCCGTAGCGGATTGAGCGGCGATATGAAGGATGCGGGGCATCGGGGCGGCGAGGAAATGGCGGCCATCGCCTGGTCGTGGGCGGCGCTCAAAAAAATTGGTCTTGCGCCCGAGGTGTTGTTTCACCCCGACGGCTATCGTGGTGCATCCGGCACTTACATAGAGGCATTCACCCATCAATGGGGATTCGGCTTTCCCTGACTCTATACCTGGTTTAGGTGAGAAATGCCGGAACACCCGGACGGAGTTCCCGTCATGCAGC